>NZ_MUFN01000021.1:0-106472 GCF_001996205.1 Salinivibrio sp. IB574
GTCACTGCCTTGTACCGTCGTGGCGGACGACATACCCATCACTTGTTCTGCGGTTACCTTACCCGGTACGACATGATAGGTGAGGATATCGACCAGCTTATCCTTGTTTTCGGGCTTGAGCAGCATGTCCACCGTCCCTTCTGGCAGTTTAGCGAATGCTGCGTTGGTGGGTGCAAAGACGGTAAATGGCCCTTCTCCTTTGAGGGTATCCACTAACCCTGCAGCTTTGACGGCGGCGACAAGGGTAGAAAAGTCATCATTTTTTGCAGCTGTGTCCACAATATCGTGGCCGCCTTTGTGGTGCGCAGCCATCGCGCTTCCCATTCCTAGGATCAAGGCGGCAGTCACCGCAAATTTCGTTAAGGTACGTTTTAGCATGTTGCTCTCCTTTTCATCGATTGGTCATTCCTCACCAAACCATCATCAGCAATGATAGTGAGTGACTGCTCAGGAATGTCGTGGCTCTTGGCAAAACGAGTGAAACGGCAAAGAAGATCACTTTTGGTAGGCAAGGAGAGGCACACATCTATGATCTTTTACGCCTGATTGATCGTGAAATCACGTGCAATTTTTCGAACAAGTCATTCGCATAACTGTGATTGTGAGCACACTTTTATCGGCGTACATTCTCTCTCGTTCCGCGACGAAAGGTCGCAAAGAAAATCTTCAAATAGAGACATTGTGGTGACAATTGGTCACCGAGATTGGCGTTTAATAACAATCAATCGACAACGAGAGAGGAAACAACCATGAAAAAATTAGCAGCTATTTTTGCACTGACACTCGCATCAACCTCAGTAATGGCGAGCGGTCTTAACCTTGACGTACAACCTGCAGAAGGCGGTGCTTGGGTATCAGTGACTGAACAAGGTCAAGCCGTTAAAGGCGCGAAAGTGACCAGCTCAAAAAGCATGGACACCAAAGTGACTGACGAATCAGGTCGTGTATTCATTTACAGCCAAGATCAAAACAGTGGTTCAGTGACTTATGTTGCAAATACCGACCAAGGCCAACAAGCAGAAAAAGCCGCTTTTGTTGCCGGTGACCGCAGCTAATTTGCCCCACTAGGCAAAGACATCGTTGGAAAGCAAAAAAGAGAGCATAGGCTCTCTTTTTTTATGATTAGGCGTTGTCAGGCATGAGCCACGCTTGGAGTGCATGCAGTGAGTCCACTTGGTGGGTGGGCGTCACGCCTTCTGGTAGGGGCTTTTTGTTGCGATTCAACCAGCATGTGTCTATGCCTGCGCGCATGCCACCGAGGACATCGGCCATTGGATTATCGCCGACCATGAGGATTTGAGACTTAGGTGGATGGCCCATTTTTGCAAATGCATGCTCGAAGATGCGAGGGTCAGGTTTGGCAAAACCGACTTGCTCGGATACCACGAGAGTAGAAATGGCTGGCTTGAACCCTGTTTTTTCCAAGCGCACATCCTGTAACGCGGTAAATCCATTGGTGATAATACCAATGTGTGCGTGTGGACGAATCGCGTTTAGCAGTGCTTCTGCGCCTGGGAGTGGCTCACAGATCTCGGCCATCGCATCCAAAAAATGCTGGTTTAGCGTTGTCGGAGCCACCTTGAGCCGCTTTCCCCAGTGGGTAAAGCGTTTGGTTTGCAGCGTGTGTGCGTCTATTTCGCCATTTTGGTATTGCACCCACAAAGGTTTGTTTAGCTCTGAATATTCGGCAAAGGCGTGCTGGTCGAAATCGACATCATAGTGTGAAAACATGCGTTGCAGTCCTGCAAACGCATCAAAGTGAAACAGTGTTTCATCTGCATCAAAAAGAACCCAAGGATACCGCATGGTGACTACATCTCTTTACGTTAAGTAAATGAAGTGTAACAGATGAAGTCCGTTCTCTTCGAGGCTTTTTTGTGCACTCACCGTCCTTGGTGAGAAACACTGAACCATCAGAATGATGGTAAAACGATCTAGCGTGATTGAGGTTACAAAGTCAGATACAGCCCTGCTAATGTTGCGCTCATCAGATTCGCTAAGGTGGCGGCAAGAATGGCACGCATTCCTAATTTGGCGATATCACCTCGGCGCTCTGGAACAATACCGCCCAGTCCGCCCATCAACATCGCGATCGAAGTGAGGTTGGCAAAGCCGCACAGTGCAAAGGTAACAATGGCTTGGCTATGGGGAGAAAGTGCACCTTTTAGGTTCATAAAATCAGCAAACGCCACAAATTCATTCACCGCAATTTTCTTACCAATCAAGGTACCCGCAGTCATCGCTTCGCCCCAAGGAATGCCGATGAGCCAAGCGACTGGTGCAAACACATAGCCGAATATCCATTCCAGACTTAACTGAGGCATATTGATCATCGGGCCAAGTTTGCCCAACCCGCCGTTAATCAGCGCAATCATGCTGATCACGGCCAGCAAGCTAGCCCCGACTGCCATCGCAATTTGTAATCCACTTAGAGCACCTTGTGTGCCTGCATCGATCAAGTTGACAGGCTTATCGTGGTTATCTTGCTCGGCTTGCGCTTGGGTATGGCTGATAGGCGCTTCGGTCTGCGGGACCATAATTTTTGCCATCATTAGACCGGCTGGTGCGGACATAAAAGCGGCAGCGATCAGGTATTTCATTTCAACACCGAGGCCTGCGTATCCAACCATGGTGCCTCCAGCCACGGAGGCTAATCCACCGACCATGACTGCAAATAATTCTGAGCGCGTCATTGAGGCGAGAAAAGGGCGCACGACAAGAGGGGCTTCTACCGATCCGACAAAGATATTGGCAGTGGCTGACATCGATTCAGTGCGCGAAGTGCCGAGTACGCGTCGTAGTACGCCACCGATCAGGCGAATAATCCAAGCCATGATCCCTAAGTGATAAAGCACGGCGATCAGAGCGGAGAAAAAGACGATAGTTGGTAAAACGTTGAAAGCAAAGATAAAGCCAAGTTTAAATTTAGCGAGATCACCAAACAGAAACTCAGCACCAATATCGCCAAAGCTAATAATTGCGGATACGGCTTCTGATGCGTTAGCCAGAATACGCTGACCAAGCGGGACGGAGATGATAAACCCGGCAAAGACGATTTGAATAATGAAAGCGCCACCGACGGTACGCCAGTTGATTGCACGACGATTTTCTGAAAATCCAATCGCGATAAGAAAGAGGACGCTAATCCCCAAAAGGCCGATGCCAAATTGCATGATGCTTGCTCCGCAAACGTTAAACTGGGATGGAAAACGATTGCGGCGGTATTGTACTTATATTTCTCGATGTGACAAGTGTCACGAATAAATCATCTTGTTGCACTATTTTGCATTTATGTGGCCTGGAGGTTATGTGCTCGTAGGCGAGTCATGCGAGTTAAAGGCGGTCTTACGATAGGTACTTGAAAAGAAGCGCGCTATTCACGATGTCCTTGTGATCCATCAAAAGTTTTGCTGGTGAACATAGGTATTTTTTGTGAGCGCAATCAACGAATTCTTTTTATGATACGGCGTATTTCCGCTAAACCTAAAAGAGGAGAGTCTATGACACAATCCTTTATAGCTCTGAAATAAAGAGTTCAAATGAGTTCTAGGCCGCATTTGGCCTGGGGTTTGAGTGGATATATTGATTAATAGCTGGTTATAAAATCGACATTTGGTTAGTGCCCTAATTAAATTGGTTGCGCATTTATGTTAGGGTAGTGAGCTGTGTGGATGTTGCGGTTCTTGCTGCTGGTCAACTTTTTTATCTGCGTTTTGCGATGAAAAGGCCAATTGAGCGCACAGGCCACCGACACTCACAGGCTTCCGAACAAACGGACTAAGGAGTTAACTCGTGAGCGATAAAAGCCATGAAGATATGATGAAACCGGACGGGAAAGTTAACCCGATCGATACTGACTACCAGGTCGGTCAGGATAACGTGGCCGTTAAACTTGGCCCGTTTGGTTTTGATATTCATAACCGAGTATTTATGGTCTCGGGACTGGCCATTATGGCCTTTGTATTTATTACTTTGGCCTTTCAAAACCAAATCGGCCCTGTTTTTGGTGATTTACGGGGTTGGTTGACCTCGAATCTAGACTGGTTCTTCCTTTCTGCAGGTAATATTTTTGTTATCGCCTGTCTAGTGCTGATAGCGTCACCTTTGGGGCGCGTTCGTCTCGGCGGGACAGAAGCAAAACCGGATTATAGCTATGCGGGTTGGTTTGCAATGTTGTTTGCCGCCGGTATGGGTATTGGTTTGATGTTCTACGGTGTTTCAGAGCCGTTAACACACTTCCAAACGTCATTGGGCGGTACCGCTGTTGATGCAAACGGTATTCGTACCGACTGGGCACCGTTGGGCGCAGCAGCAGGGGACGCTGAAGCGGCTCGACGCCTAGGCATGTCGGCAACGATTTTCCACTGGGGCCTTCACCCTTGGGCTATCTACGCTGTCTTGGCGCTAGGTCTGGCCTTGTTTGCTTATAACAAAGGCTTGCCTTTGACCATGCGTTCTGTCTTTTACCCACTTTTTGGTGAGCGTGTATGGGGCTGGACCGGCCACGTGATCGATATTCTTGCGATCATCGCAACGCTCTTCGGTCTTGCAACCTCACTAGGCCTTGGTGCCTCACAGGCGTCTGCTGGTCTTCACTATCTGTTTGATACGCCACTGGGTAACACCACAGAGGTGCTGCTTGTCATGGGTATCACCGGTATGGCCATCCTGTCTGTGGTTGCTGGGGTAGATAAAGGGGTGAAACGCCTCTCTGAAGTGAACATGTTGCTCGCACTGCTACTGCTTATCTTTGTGATTGCAGTGGGTCCAACGCTAGCCATTTTGACTGGTTTCTTTGGTAACCTCGCCGCGTACCTAGAAAACTTGCCTGCGCTGTCTATGCCGTTTGCACGTGAAGATGCCAACTTTACGCAGGGCTGGACCTCGTTCTACTGGGCATGGTGGATTTCATGGTCCCCATTTGTAGGTATGTTTATTGCGCGTGTTTCTCGTGGCCGCACAGTGCGTGAGTTCATCACTTGTGTATTGCTGATCCCATCTGCAGCTTGTGTGTTGTGGATGACCGCATTCGGTGGTACCGCGATTGGTCAATTTGTGAACGAAGGTTACACCGCAGTTGTTGATGCTGAACTGTCACTTAAACTGTTTGCGATGTTGGATGATTTGCCGTTGGCATCGATTACTTCATTCATCGGTATCATTCTGGTTATCGTGTTCTTTGTGACCTCGTCTGACTCAGGCTCACTGGTTATCGATACCATCTCTGCAGGCGGTAAAGTGAACGTGCCAGTGCCACAACGTGTTTTCTGGGCGTCTTTCGAGGGCCTAGTTGCGGTGGCGCTTATCCTTGGTGGTGGCTTGGTTGCCCTACAAGCGATGGCGGTTTCAACTGGCTTCCCGTTCACGATTGTACTACTGGTAGCGACTGCTTCCTTGTTCAAAGGGTTAGCATCAGAGCCGCGTGCTAAGTAACTGTACGTAATAAGTCACTGACAGCGCGTCATGACATAAAAGGCAGTCCCTCGGGACTGCCTTTTTTATTACTAAGCGTATAATCCATATTACTGTTAACCCGGCACTTTTTCTTCTCACTGCCTCATCGACGTTATCGTTCCTACATCATGCGCCCAAATGATTGTTCCCCTTACCGCACGAGTATTTCTGTGCCATTTGTTGGTAGTGGGCTGGTTGCAAAACAATCAAGCGGTTAGAGGCTTAATCAAAGCGCGCGCTCTCTATGATATTCTTGCTGATAGTGTTGTCATTGCTACCCTTTTTGGTATTTATATCACGCTTAAATACCAAGCAATGTTAGGCAGTCGTCGGCAGCACGCATAAGTTTCCGAATTGGCGGACTAAGGAGTTACGCGTGAGCGATAAAAGCCATGAAGATATGATGACGCCCGATGGTCAGGTGAATCCGATCGATACTGACTATCAGGTTGGTCAAGATAATGTTGCCCTTCAAGTAGGCCCATTTGGTTTTGATATTCACAACCGTGTATTTATGGTCTCAGGGCTCGCTATTATGGCCTTTGTTTTTGTAACGTTGGCCTTTCAAAACGAGATGGGACCGGTATTTGGAGATTTACGCGCATGGTTGACCGCAAATCTCGACTGGTTTTTCCTTTCTGCGGGCAATGTCTTCGTTATTGCCTGTTTGGTATTGATCGCCTCCCCGTTGGGGAAAGTGCGTCTTGGCGGTACCGAAGCCAAGCCCGACTTTGGTTATGGAGGGTGGTTCGCGATGCTTTTTGCCGCGGGCATGGGCATTGGTTTAATGTTCTATGGCGTCTCTGAGCCGCTCACTCACTTTCAATCAGCACTTGATGGTACGGTGACAGGTGCCAATGGCGTGCGCACAGACTGGGCGCCATTAAGTGGCGCTATGGGCGATACGGAAGCGGCTCGTCGTTTGGGAATGGCGGCAACGATTTTCCATTGGGGCTTACACCCTTGGGCCATTTACGCTGTGCTTGCACTTGGCCTTGCGCTATTTGCCTATAACAAAGGTTTACCTTTGACAATTCGATCCGTGTTTTACCCGTTATTCGGTGAACGAATTTGGGGTTGGACGGGGCATTTGATTGATGTATTGGCCATTGTCGCCACCTTATTCGGTCTTGCGACCTCGTTAGGCATTGGTGCGTCTCAAGCATCGGGAGGACTCCATTATTTGTTTGATACGCCGTTGGGAGAGACCACAGAGGTTATTTTAGTGGTTGTGATCACCGCGATGGCAATCTTCTCGGTTGTCGCTGGGGTCGACAAAGGAGTGAAGCGTTTATCTGAGTTGAACCTAATTCTTGCTTTCTTACTCCTGCTGTTCGTTATTGCGGTCGGCCCTACACTTGTCATTCTCACCGGCTTTTTTGCAAACCTAGGCGCTTATTTAGAGCATCTGCCTGGATTAGCGATGCCGTTTGGGCGAGATGACGCCAACTTTACTCAAGGTTGGACATCCTTCTACTGGGCTTGGTGGATCTCTTGGTCCCCATTTGTGGGGATGTTCATCGCGCGCGTGTCACGTGGTCGTACGGTCAGAGAGTTCATTACCTGTGTGTTATTGATCCCTTCGGCTGCCAGTGTTCTGTGGATGACATCATTTGGTGGAACGGCGATCGATCAACTGGTTAGCGATGGGTATACCGCAGTGGTTGATGCAGAGCTCTCGTTGACTTTGTTTGCCATGCTAGAAGGATTACCACTGGCTGAGATCACCTCGTTTATCGGAATTATTTTGGTGATTGTGTTCTTTGTCACTTCATCGGATTCCGGCTCTTTGGTGCTTGATACGATTTCGGCAGGCGGCAAGATGGACGTGCCAGTGTCACAACGTGTTTTCTGGGCATCCTTTGAAGGCTTGGTCGCGGTTGCGCTTATCCTTGGTGGTGGCTTGGTCGCCTTGCAGGCGATGGCAGTTTCAACAGGCTTCCCATTTGCGGTAGTGCTATTAGTTGCGACGGTTTCCTTGTTTAAAGGATTAGCATCAGAGCCACGTGCCAAGTAACTGATATTTAGCTATGATGAAAGAGGCAGGCTTTCGGGGCTGCCTTTTTTATTGCCAACCATTCTTGACCCGCAAGGGGCTTTTCTTCGCCGCTGTCTGATGGCGGACGTTTGATAGTATACCCTTGCACTTTCTCGCAACGCTAGGTGAGCATCATGGAAGCTGAACAAGTTGAAATTGCGACATTTCTTTCCCAATACGCCCCTTTTGAATCGATTCCTGAAGAGGTAGTTGCTGAGGTCGCGCAAAGCATCGAAATTAGTTATCACCGAGCGGGCACGACGATTTTTGCCTACGGCGATGAGATTCATGATTTAGCCATGATCCGTAGCGGTGCTGTCGAGTTATATCGCCGTAATGGCACCTTGTATAACCGTATCGCCGAGGGGGATATTTTCGGCCAGATGGGCCTTTTGATGAACAACCGGGTGCGTATGCCCGCCAAGGCGATCGAAGATACCTTGGTGTATTTCATCCCTGAGGCGACATTTAACCGCTTGTTTGATGAATTTGAACACTTTGCCGATTTTGTCGAGGTCGAAGACCGGACGCGATTACGTCAGGCGGTATCGAGCCATAATGAAGCCAATGATCTGACGACGTCCAAAGTTAAGAAGCTGATTATTCGCGACCCCGTGATGATCGATAGTACCGACTCGGTACAATATGCAGCGCAAGTTATGTCGCAAGAAGCGGTCTCTTCAATTTTGGTGATGGGCGATGAGCCCGATCCCGAAACCGGCTTCAATCCCGTGCTGGGGATCATTACTGATCGTGACTTACGTAATCGCGTGTTAGCAGAAGGCTTGCCTTATGAAACGCCGGTACAAGAAATCATGTCGCCCCAGCTGATCACCCTCGATCATAATGCCTACATCTTTGAAGCCATGCTCACCATGCTGCGCTCAAACCTCCACCACGTACCGGTATTACAACATGGCAAACCACTGGGTGTGGTCGCACTATCGGATATTGCACGTTACGAATCGCAAAACAGCTTGTTCCTCGTCGCCAGTATTTTCCGTCAACAATCGGTGGACGATTTAGTGGTGTTGGCGAAACAAGTCAAAGATTGCTTTGTACGCATGGTCAATGAGGACGCGAACTCACACATGATAGGGTCTGCGATGTCTGTGATTGGCCGCAGTTTTAAGCAGCGCCTGTTGGAGTTGGCAGAAGAAGAACTGGGTGAGCCGCCTATCCCGTATTGCTTTTTGGCGATGGGATCGATGGCACGCGATGAGCAGCTGATTGTGACCGATCAAGACAATGCCATTATCTTGGACGATAGCTTTAACCACGACGAGCATAACGCGTATTTTGAGGCACTATCGAAGCGCGTGTCTGATGGGCTCGATGCCTGCGGGTATACCTATTGTACTGGTAATATCATGGCGACTAACCCTGAGTGGCGGAAAACACTGAAAGAGTGGGAACAATGCTTCGCCGATTGGATTGATAACCCGAGCCCACGCTCGTTACTCGACAGCAATATTTTCTTTGATTTAGATGGTGTCTATGGTCGAACTAACTGGGCTGAACAACTCAAGGCCTTCATTGGTCGCCGTGCACGTCGCAATAATCGCTTTTTAGCATCGATGGCACGCAATGCCTTAAATCGCACACCGCCATTGGGCTTTTTCAAAGACTTTGTCATGGAGCAAGATGGGCGACACAATAACTCTATTAACCTCAAACGCCGTGGCACAGCGCCATTAGCCGATCTTATTCGTGTGCACGCATTGGCTATCGATTCACGCTCACAAAACTCGTTTGAGCGCTTAGATGACATTATTGAATCTGGGATCTTGCCCAAAGGCCGAGGACCTGACCTTCGAGATGCGATGGAGTTTATTTCCATGGTGCGTATTCGTCACCAAGCGCTGGATATCGAAGCGGGACGTGAGCCAGATAACAATGTGGAACCGGAGAATTTATCCGATTTTGAGCGCCGTAACCTCAAAGATGCATTCCAGATTTTAAGTAACGCTCAGAAGTTCTTGAAATTCCGCTACCAGCCGAATCGGTCATAAGGGGAGGGCATGTTGCATTTGGATCTGAAAAAGAAAGCCCCGGCGCAACACGTGGACTGGCAAGCCATGCTGGATACCAAACGTGAGCAGGTGAAACATGAAACGCTACAAGCGTTTTATCAACAAGGCTGGGTAGCACCAGACACGCCTCTTAAGGATGTGCCCTTTGTCGCACTCGACTTTGAAACCACGGGTCTAGACAGTGAAAAGGATGCCATTGTCAGTATTGGTCTGGTGCCTTTTAGCCTTAGTCGCATTCGCTGCCAACAGGCGCAGCACTGGATTGTGAATCCCAATCGGCCGCTGGCAGAGTCTTCGATTGTTATTCATGGGATCACCCATTCAGACATTATGAATGCACCAGACTTTTCTCATGTGATTGAACCACTGCTAAGTGCGCTCGCCGGTGCGATCGTTGTGGTGCATTACCGCCGTATCGAGCGAGAGTTCCTTGACCGCGCCATTAAGCAGCGTTTAGGGGAAGGGATTATTTTTCCGATGGTCGACACCATGGAGCTTGAGGCGCGGAAACACCGTACCGGGAAGCGCAGCTTGATGGACCGTATTATGCGTCGTCCCCCAGCGTCGATTCGGTTAGCTGATAGTCGCGCGCGGTATCAGTTGCCTTTTTATCAAAGTCATCATGCCTTGACCGACGCCATTGCCACGGCAGAGCTGTTGCAAGCACAAGTGGCCCACGACTTTTCCCCTGACACACCGATTAGTGATGTATGGAGCTAATGTCTAGACGGCTATCACTTTGTTATTGAACCATAGACACGGATGGTTCGTAGACTCGTTTACAGGCGATAGCACGTCGTGTACTGGTTTTCAGTGCAATAATAATGTGCTACAACACCAGCGACTGATAATCAGAGGAAAGCACATGACATTTATCCATGCAGTAGAAGGGCTCGTGTTTGGCCTTGGGGTGTTGTTGTTGTCATCAGGCATTGGCTTTGCTTACTGGGGACTCACGTTAAAGCCCGAAGAGGCGGAAGACATGACGGCACGTAAAATTGAGTTGGGCTTTTATGCTGGTGCGTGCATTGTGTTTGCGCTGTTAATTGCCTATTGGCTGACTTGGTGATGATCCGCGCTTACTTTAACGATAAAAAACCACCGCTTGAGCGGTGGTTTTTGTAGGTTGATACCGACAGATCGGTGTCGTTACCACACGTCTTTATCGATTTGCTTGTCCAGTTTCGGGAACTTAGTGCGATCAAACGTTGGCTTCTTACCCGCTCGGCGTTGGTCTTCATAATCTTTCATCAACGCAAACGCAATGCCAGATAGTAGCGCAATCGCCACTAAGTTGATCACCGCCATCATACCCATCGATAAGTCAGCAAAACTCCAGATCAACGGCAAGTCAGTAATTGACCCCACCAATACCATAGAGAGAACCGCGATACGGTACAAAGTGATGGCTTTACGACACTTGAAGATATACTCGATGTTAGATTCACCATACGAGTAGTTCGCAATGATAGACGTAAAGGCGAACAACAAAATTGCAATGGCAATAAAGCCTGCACCCCAGTCACCCACTTGGCTCACCAACGCTTCTTGAGTCAGTGCAATGCCGGTAAGACCACTCTCTGGGTCGAGCATGCCAGACATCAAGATAATCGAGGCGGTTGCAGTACAGATCACAATGGTGTCGACAAACACACCAAGCATTTGTACATAGCCTTGTGCAGCAGGGTGGTTAGGCTTGGTGGTGGCTGTTGCTGCGGCATTGGGTGCGGAACCCATACCGGCTTCGTTCGAGAACAGGCCGCGTTTGATACCTTGCATCATTGCTTGAGCAATGGCATAACCCATCGCGCCGCCGGCAGCTTGTTCAACGCCCAGCGCACTCTTAACGATCATCGAGATAACGGCAGGAAGTTGCTCGATATTCATCGCAACGACAAACAGTGCCACGGCAAGATATGCAAGTGCCATGAACGGAACGATAAGCTCCGCCACACGTGCCACTGAACGCATACCACCAAAAATAACCGGTGCAGTGACCAGTGTAATTGCAATCCCGACAGCGAGTTCATTGACCCCAAATGCCGTATTCATTGCAGCGGCAATTGAGTTGGATTGTACCCCGTTAAAGGCCAAGCCGAATGCAATAATCAGACACACGGCGAAGGCGATACCGAGCCAACGCTGGCCAAGACCTTTTTCAATGTAATACGCCGGACCACCACGATAAGTGTTGTCTTTGTGGTTGACTTTGTAAGCTTGTGCGAGGGTGGACTCGACAAAGCTGGTGGCCATACCGACCAATGCGGTTAACCACATCCAGAAGATAGCGCCAGGGCCACCTAAGTAAATCGCCACAGCGACACCGGCCATGTTTCCGGTACCCACGCGTGCCGCCAAGCTGGTGCTAAATGCTTGGAAAGAGGAGATGCCGCCTGAGGCGCCATCGCGGCTATTGGCCATGAGTTTGAACATGTGGCCAAAGTTACGGAATTGAATAAAGCCAGAACGTACGGTGAAGTACAGACCTAGACCAATCAATAAGTAAATCAGTACGCTTCCCCAAAGGAGGCTGTTACCTGTATCGACTATGGACACAAATAGGTTTTCTAGTAGTTCCATCATAAAACTCTGTTTTTCGTCTGTTGGGAGACGCCTTGAGCTTGAAAAGTCGAGTGTTTGCAAAGGTGACGACAAGCGTCAAGGCCGACAACCACTGTCCATGTGACTTAACTGCAGTCCATGCAGGCGAACAGCTGGTCCCCATATTGAGGGGCGGTTAGGTTGGTGGCCTAACGTGGAACCAGCGTGGTGTGCAACAGCATTTTGAATCCATGCTCGACTGTTGCCAGAGTGCTCTCACGTTAGTTATGCACCTTGATTGAATGAGTAGGTACACAACGCGGAGCGCACCGGATAATACCGATATTTGTGAGACAAAACACTATGAGAAGGGCGGTTTGATTAAAAATTAACCTGCTCGATATGTTGATTTTGGTGATATTGACTGTAAATAAAATGTAATGCTTTTCATGCTAATTACTTGAACTTACGCGATTTAGTAAAACGCTGTGTTGCATAAATTTTCGTTAAAAGCGACTAAAGACGGACTATGTCAGCGCGCGTAAAATTGTGATCAAAAACACGTGGGTTTGATGAAAATGTCGCCACACGGATGAAGCGAGCAAGCCATGCCTGCCTAGCTTTGTGTTGACGCGCTGCCTTTTTTATTGAGCAAGTCTGCTTTAACCATGTCAAGCGCTGACAGTGCAACATCGATATCAATTTGATGGCTTTCGAGCAAATAAATCAGGTCGACGGCGAGCTTAACGTCATCGGGAGCGTTCTCAAGGCCGCTCGGAGTGTGGGATGCGTCTTTGTTCATGAGGAGTCCTTATTGTTTTTCGGTCACGCGTAACGCGGCACGGATCAATTGTTCATGGAGTGGGACGAGGTTGTCGTGATTATCGTGATAACCGCCACCAATGACTGCCGCGACGGGAATTTGGTTGTGTTTGCAACACGAAAGTACGCCTAGATCGCGTTGATAGATACCGTCTGTTGAGACGTCGAGATAGCCGAGCGCATCGTCCCGATGAATGTCGACTCCGGCGTCATAAATGATCATGTCAGGACGATACTGCGCGATGGCGAGATCGAGCAAGGGCAAAAATGCGCCGAGGTAGTCATCATCACCGGTTCCTTTAGGTAGCGGTAAATCGATTGTCGACGGTGGCTTACGGGAGGGGAAATTCTTCTCACAATGAACTGAAAAGGTGATGATATCCGGGTGATCTGCCGCTAACGCGGCTGTTCCATCGCCATGGTGTACGTCACAATCAACAATTAACACCCTATCTACACCACGCTGAGACAGTGCGTGGCGTGCCGCAATCATTAAGTCATTAAATAAGCAGAAACCACTGCCAAAATCGTAGTGAGCGTGGTGGTAACCACCGGTTAGATGAATGGCAAGTCCGGTCTCGAGCGCGTGGTCAACGGTCAACGTAGTGCCGCCTAACGAGGTGAGACTGCGCGTGATTAAAGCCTCACTCCATGGAAAGCCGATTCGACGCATTTTGGCCAACGGTAGCTCGCCTTTGATTAAGTGACTGATATAGCCGTGGTCATGCACGGGTTCGATCACCCGACGGTCTGCCGCTGTCGGTTGGTCGAACGTGACTGGCAAGTTGCATGCGCTGAGACGCTCGTATAGGAGGCGGTACTTCTGAAGGGGATACCTATGACCTTCAGGGAGCGGGAAGTCAGAATAAATAGGATGGTAAATCAGAGGTAACACCCTAAGCTCCTTTGTGCTGATTTGCGCGTATTGGCTAATGCCGTAACAGATTTAATATGATGTTGGATTTACCCCGTGTGCCCCTAGGTCTTGCGCTCACGATAGCTGATGGTACTTTCAATACGCTCGCGAGCTTGGCGGCAACGGGCTAAGCGTTGCTCTAGGGCTAAAACTTGCTTCTGGTAGTCTTGGCGGACTGCCGGTGTGCTTGCAGCATCGACGCTGGCATTCGCATCTCTGAGTTTGTCTTCCAAGCGTCGTTCCCAATCTTGGTGTTTGGCGAGCTCTTGGTAAAGCTCACCTATGGATTGGCGGCGACGTCCACGGGTCGCTTGTTCTTGTTTACGTAATGGAAGCGTCGCCAGCTCACGTTGCAGCGCACTGATTTGTGCCAATAAGGTTTCACAAATGTGTGTCGCTCTTGCTTCGGTCAATAGCCCTTGCTCGTCGTCGCGTCGCATCACATTAAGCAGCCCTTGCGCTTCGTTTACACAAGGGGTAAGCAGCTTGCCTTGGCACTGAAAAAGCTGAATGGAGAACAAAGGCGCGTTTGCTTCTCCGCGACGTCTATCGACCTCAGCGGCACGCTTGGCCAGTTGGTCGAGTAACTGATGCATTGTTTCGAGCTGAGCTTTCATGATTAAATTGCCTTAAAACCATGCGTCTAATGCAAGCTTACCCGCGAGCACGACCACGGCCGTGACAAAAATCGGACGGATAAATCGGCTACCAAAGCGAATGGCAGAATGGGCCCCAATAAAAGCGCCTAACATCAAGCAGACACCCATGGTTAGCCCGAGTGCCCAGTTAACATGTCCCAGCAGTGCAAAGGCAACCAAGGAAGTGAAATTACTGGTAAAATTCATTGCCTTGGCAAGTCCCGATGACAGCAAAATGTTCATGCGATACATCGACATGGTCGAGACTGTCCAGAACGCGCCGGTTCCAGGTCCAGCCACCCCATCATAAAAGCCCAGCGATAGGCCTTGCCCCCATTGCTTAATGGGGAGCTTCGGGCAGGGCGTGGGCAATTTATGGTTATCGACCTTGGGCTGAGGGTGCCATACGGTATAAACCGCAGCGATCAGCACCACCAAAGGAATCGCCTTTTCAAGCCACTCGGTGCTCAATACGTCGACCAACAAAGTACCTAACGTGGCACCGATTAAGGTCCCCCAAAAGGCATGCTGCCAGAACCGAGGCGAAAAAAGCCGCTTCTTGTAATAGGTAAAGGCCGCGGTGCTTGACGCAAAAGTGGCGGCAAGTTTATTGGTCCCTAAGGCAATATGTGGCGGCAAGCCCAAGGATAGCAAGGCGGGGACAGTGAGCATTCCACCTCCGCCAGCTACCGCATCAATAAAGCCGGCGACAAACGCCGTAAGCCCTAAAATAATCAGGGTAGAGAGGTCAATCAGTTCAAGCATGCGAATTCTTTCTAGTTATTGTTCGACGACGCGCTTAAAAGGTGGTAGCGAGTCGAGTAATGATTGGCCATATCTGCGGGTGATAATACGCCGGTCAAGAAGCACCACTCTACCAGAGTCTTCCTCTTTGCGCAGTAAGCGTCCGACCGATTGCACTAGCTTTTTACTTGCCTCGGGAACCGAAATTTGCAGAAACGGATTGCCGCCACATTTCTCTATGTATTCGGCGTGGGCCTCTTCCACCGGTGAGGTGGGCACAGCAAAGGGAATTTTTGTAATAATCAAGTTTGTCAGTAGTTTGCCGGGTAAATCTAGCCCTTCAGAAAAACTGCCAGTCCCAAAAATAATACTGATTTTCCCGGCGGCAACCGCCTTTTTGTGTTGTTCTAACAGTGCACTACGTGACAGGGTGCCTTGGCAGAGCAGTTGCCATTGATGACGGCGACAGTGCGGCTCCAAGGTTTTAGCCACTTGATGCATTTGCCAATAGGAGGCGAATAGCACCAGTGATGCGGTTTCGCCTTCCAAATACTCAAGCACTTTGTCGCCAAGCACATCGGTAAACTGTTTTGCTTGTGGCTCACAGGGCATCGCAGGCACTATCAGCCTTGCTTGGTTGGCATAGTCAAAGGGGGAGGGTAACGCCAAATAGCGCGTGCCATCGCTTTCGCTTAGACCGACTTGGCGACAAAAATAGCTAAACCGATTGAGTGCGCGCAATGTGGCAGAGAACAGCCCAACACCGGCCGCCCGCGACCACAGCATTTGATCAAGACGCCAGCCGACTTCTAACGGCGAGACGTGGACCCAGCGGTCATCTTCGCGCTCTTGGCAACGCTGTACCCAGCGCGCGAGAGGTGCACCTTTGTTTGCGTTGGGTTGTGCCATCAGTGACCAGACTTTTTCTAGGTTCTCGAGCCGTTGTAAGAAAAAGGCACTTTCCGCAAGCGCAGGGTCGGCGAGCTTGGCCGAAATGTCATTTTCTTTCAGTCGCTCGTTGATCAAATCGTGAATTTTCGCCAAGCTCTGGTTGGCTTTTTTACTCGCCTGCTTCAATTGCTGGCAGGGTTCTACCAAGGCATCAGGCAGTTCGCCATCAACGAAACGGTAGCAGCCATCCTCATTGAGGGGTAACCCACTAATAATTTGGTTAGTGTCGCGTAAAGTGGGGATCAGCACTTGGATCGCGTCTAATAAGCTATCCACGAAGCGGTTTGCGCGCTTCATATCCGCGGTATTACCGAGCTTAACCGTGGCTTGGTTGAGCTTTTCCAGCCATCCAGTCGCCCCGAGTAAACTGGCATTGGCGGCCGAAAAGTCGCGAGCGACTGTGGGTAAATGATGGGCTTCATCAATCATATAAAGACATTGCTCGGGTTCGGGCAAGATCACCCCGCCACCTAGCTCGAGATCGGCCAGTAACAGACTGTGATTGACGACCACGATATCCGCTTTGTCCATCGCGTCGCGTGCTTTGGCGAAGGGGCACTGACGATGAGCGTGCAACCCAGCGTGGCAGGTATGTTTGTCTGATGCAATGGCTTGCCAGAGGTGATCGGCAATCGGCTTAGGCCAACTATCGCGGTCGCCATCCCATTTCCCGTGGCTAAATGCCGAGTACATGTCATTGAGTAGCCGTTGCTCGTTTTGCTTGGGCTTTTGGGTGAACAGCGCGCCTTGGATGCTGTCTGTGTCCGCCACCGCACTCAATTTGTGCGCACAGCAATATCGTTGGCGCCCTTTTGCCAGAATAAAATCAAACGGTTTTGGGCAGATGCGACGAAAAAATGGAATGTCTTTATTGGCTAACTGCTCTTGCAAAGCCACTGTCGCGGTCGAAATCACCACTTTTTTATTGTTATTTAGTGCAAAGGGGATGGCCCCCATAAGATAAGCCATCGATTTGCCCACACCCGTACCCGCCTCCGCCACAAATAGCCGGCGCTTGTTGTCATAATCGCCTGCTAGCGTTTTTGCAAGCTCTGCCACGAGATAGTTTTGTACCTTTCTAGGGACAAAATGGGGAAGTTGCGCTTGTAGGGTTTGATAGCACGCACGGATGTCTGATTTTACGGCAGGGCTAAGCATCAATAAGTCCGGCTAAGGAAGAGTGGCGGGTAGTATAACACGACTCAAAAACGTGAAAACGATCCCGAACTGCAAGATTTCTTTACATTAATGAGATCCCAGTCACGAATTTATATTGAACCAATCAATCCAATCTCGCTGAACAATCAACCAATTGGCAACACACCTATTTTAAGCTATTGAATAGTTTTTTATCCTATTAATTGTCTTTGATTAATCAATTATTAGATATTTATGCTGATTTGTTGTGCGACTAACTTTTTGCGGAATTGATGTGCGCACTCACAATAAATGTGATCTCTATTCAGTTGGGCTGGCTAACTATTTGTTTTTTATGTTTTGTGGGTTATGATTTGCACGGTTTCGAGTTAGTTGACAGAACCCAGAATGTTCTGCACGATTAGCCACGAAGTTTCAGTGGATTGGCATTTTGTTCTTTACAGCATTATGACAGCCACCACATAACAGAGTTCCACGAAGGAACTCATAATGACTAAATAGAAAAGGCAGTGGATTAACCATGAAAAAGACTATTCTAGCAATGGCAGTTCCAGCTCTGCTGGCTGCTGGCTCAGCATCTGCAAGCATCAACCTGTATGACGCAGACGGCGTTAAAGTAGACGCGTCTGGTGCAGCAGAAGTCCAGTACATGCAAGAAATCGGTTCAGATCAAAATGCTAAATGGCGTCTAGATGACGGTGACTTCGCGGTTAACACTGAAGTTGCAGTTTCTGACGACCTAGCAGCTATCGGTCACTTCGCATTTAAATTCGAAGACGGCAGCACCACAAACGATGAGCTGTACGTTGGCTTTAAAGGCGACAACTGGGGTACTATCACCTTCGGTCGTCAACTGCTGATCAACGATGACATGGGCATCACCAAAGACTACGAGCTGAGCGTGGTATCTAACGGTACTTTGCGTACTGAGGGTGATCAAGTCGCCAAGTATGTTTATGACAATGGTTCTTTCTACGCCGGCTTCTCTACTCTGCAGAACAGCGATGGTAAGGAAGGTACTGACGAGTACAAAATTTATGACGGCCGTCTAGGCTACCGTGTTGCTGATCTAGACATGCGCGTTTACTACTACTACGCGGATGATGCGGCAGTTAACGGTGATGATTTTGCATACTCAAGCACAGGTGACGTAGAAAACTACAACCTAGAAGTAGAATACAAAGGCATCGAGAATGTAGGTCTTGCAGCGTCTTACGGTGTTAACACCGTTGACACTGGTTCAGTAAAAGAAGAAGCAGATTTCTTCTCAGTAGCTGCTGATTACACTCATGGCAAAACTACTTTTGCTATCGGCATCGACAACCAAGACAACGATAGCGCTGAAGACGTGACTGGCTACTACGCGAACGTAACTTATGCGCTGCACAGCAATGCAAAAGTTTACGCGGAAGTGGGTGACACCGATGCAGACCACGCAGACTGGGGCTACGTTGCAGGTATGGAAGTTAAGTTCTAATCGAGCTTAACGATACCGCTACAGTATGTAGTACTCGTTTTAAAAAGCCGCCTTCGGGCGGCTTTTTTATTCATGGTTTTGGCGAATCAGTGAGAAAAGAATAATGAAGCAGTTGAAATGGGCTGGGCTAGCGCTGGGTGTTACCCTGTTATCAGGTGTCGCTCAGGCCGCAACGATTACCTCAGCACGGGGTGTCGAGTTTTTAGTAATTGATGGCACTGAAGTAAAATTTGACAGCTGGGCACCTCAGCAAAGTGTTGAGCTGAGCGATGGCACACACCAGTTAGTGATGCGCTACGAAGGGGAAGTCAAGCGCGGTAGCAAAGACGTAGTTTTTACGTCTCGCCCTTATGTGTTTGATTTTAATGTCGATGGACGTGATGCCACTATTGATATTGATACCCGCCTTTCGGCACAAAGCCAAGCGTCGAGCTATTTTGCTTCAGGCCCACAATGGCAAGCGGAGTTTGAGAGTGGCGATGTGATGCCCTTGAAAGCGACTGAGCTTAAAGGTGACGGCTTTGCTGCTTACGCGGATATGGAAGCGTTAGTGGCTGACTATAACCGTGCCAATGGCATTATTTTCGACCAAGGTGAAAGCAAAAACCTCAATGATGTTTTGGTCGAGGTGGATGAGGAAGGCAAAGCATCCATCAAGGGCGATGCGCTCTCACAACTTAAACTTTGGTATACCAAAGCTAGCGATCAAGAACGCAAGTCTTTCCGCCGCTGGATTATCGACCAAGAATAATGTGGCTTCGTTTGACTCAAACGCAAAAAAACGCCCAGCCAAAGCTGGGCGTTCGTCGCTTAAACAGCGAGAGACAGGCTACAAGCGAAAGTAGACCGACACAGCATCACCGATTTAGTGAGGGTCCGTCGCAACACGACGCTGCGCGGGATCGTGATGGTAATAATTTGATGTACGACATTGAGGACAACGTTGCTCTGCCGCATCTTGCATCAAATCACTGAGCGGTATTTGGCTCTCACAATCGGCACACAGGCCGTAGATCTCCAAATCCATGGCACACAAAGAGGCGTCCACTTTCTCTAAACGATCGCCTAGGCAACGAATTGCGCCCGGCAGGCTTTGACTTTCTTTAATTAAGTCAGTCACATTGAGATTATCGCATTCCTTTTCCCAATCTTCTCGTAATCGAGTGGTTAAGGTTGCGATCAGCTCCGCTTGCTCGGTTTCGAGCTCACGCCGAAGCTGTGCGAGGGTTTTTGTATCCATGGTCAGTTCGCTTGATTGGCTGAAATGACGTTTATCATGGATCATGGACCCCACTTGTTACCCTGATGTAAATCAAGAATAGCGATAAAACCTTACAAAAGGTCCGTTTTTAGCGGTTGAAAGCTGAGCTATAGTAGCGCCTCACTGTTGTTAAGTTGTTGTGAGTAGAGATTACAAAATGGAACATGATTTTAAAGAGCCGTATAGTCTGAAGTATTTCATTGGATTTTTGCTGGTACTCCTCATTCCCACCTTGCCAGCAAGCCTGACTTGGATTGGTATTTTATTTGGTCGTTAAATATTCAATAGGTCACGATCAGCGGTTAAATGCGGTATTGTGCTGTACTGGCCGGGTGAGGGTCACTACACTTGTAAATGTGTTTCATTTCACCGTCAGGCCAGAACTTTGCGAGACCACAGCATGCAACACTCACTGCCATCTTCTTCCCCCCGTTGGCGCTGGCTTTGGAACAGCCTTGGCTGGCTATGGGTCGGCTTAGGCACAGCGGGTATTTTTTTACCGGTGCTACCGACGACGCCTTTTTTACTGCTCGCGAGTGGCTGCTTTATGCGTGGTTCGCCACGTATTGCTAACTGGCTGCATGCACATCCTACCTTTGGGCCTATCTTGACTGATTGGTATCAAAAACGCGCCATTAGCCGTAAGGTAAAAATACGGGCCACCGTGATGATCCTGGCCAGCTTTACTTTTTCTATTTATATCGTCAGCTTTGTTTGGCTAAAAGTCATGCTGCTAATTTGCTTAATTGTGCTGTTATGCTGGTTTCTCCGTCTGCCTGAGACAGAATCTGTTGCCGCCTCGGCTGAAAATTCATAACATTGCGGTTTGCGTTTTTTACCGGCGAGTATTGGCCATGAGCAACGACAGCTTGAATGTCATTAAACAAAGCATCAAAACCATTCCTGATTATCCAAAGCCCGGGATCCTTTTTCGCGACGTAACCAGCTTGATGGAAGATCCGATCGCCTATCAGGCAACCATAGATACACTCGCGAACCAGTATCGTGACATGGGTTTCACCAAAATCATCGGTACCGAATCGCGCGGTTTTTTATTTGGCGCTCCACTGGCACTGGCGATGAAATTGCCGTTCGTCCCGGTACGAAAACCCGGTAAGCTACCCCGTGAAGTTATCAGTGAAAGCTACCAACTTGAATATGGCGAAGACACGCTAGAAATTCATCGTGACGCGATTAGCAGCGGTGATAACGTGCTTGTCATTGATGACTTACTGGCGACCGGTGGTACCATTGAGGCGACAGTAAAACTTGTGCGTCGTCTGGGCGGCGAGGTGAAGTATGCGGGCTTTGTCATCAGCCTACCCGATATTGGTGGTGAGGATAAACTTGCCCAAATGGGTGTTAACGTATTCAGCCTGTGCCAATTTGACGGTCACTAGTCTCTCCATACTGGGGCGCTGTGCGCCCTCGTTACGCTCCGCCTCATTGGATATTCAAATAGGAAGCCGAGAAACATGAGTTATCAAGTACTCGCACGTAAATGGCGGCCACACAGCTTTGATACCGTGGCAGGGCAGCAACATGTACTGACTGCGCTTGCCAACGCACTTGACCACGACCGTTTGCATCATGCTTACTTATTTAGCGGTACCCGAGGGGTAGGTAAAACCACTATCGCGCGTATTTTTGCCAAGGGGCTGAATTGCGAGCAAGGCGTCTCTTCATCACCTTGTGGTCAGTGTCAAACGTGCCGAGAGATTGATGAAGGGCGTTATGTCGATTTATTAGAGATCGATGCGGCATCGCGCACCAAGGTTGAAGATACCCGTGAGTTACTGGATAACGTTCAGTACAAGCCCGCGCGTGGTCGCTATAAGGTGTATTTGATTGACGAAGTTCACATGTTGTCTCGTCATAGTTTCAATGCACTGCTCAAAACGCTGGAAGAGCCGCCTGAGTATGTGAAATTCCTATTGGCCACGACGGATCCGCAAAAGCTGCCGGTGACTATCCTGTCACGCTGTTTGCAATTTCACTTAAAGCATTTCGATGCCAGCCAAATTCAAACTCAGTTAGAAACCATCTTGGCGCAAGAGGGCGTAGATGCTGAATCGCGTGCGTTGATGCTACTTTCTCGCGCGGCTGAAGGCAGCATGCGTGATGCTCTGAGCTTAACCGACCAAGCGATTGCGCTAGGCAACGGCCAAATTACTACGGCATCGGTTAGCGACATGCTAGGTACACTGAGTACCGATCACGCATTGATGCTGCTTGAGGCGCTAGTTAACCATGATGCGGTGGAGCTGATGAGTGCCTTAGAGCAGATTGCTCACATAGGTGTTGAATGGGACGGTTTACTCAAAGAGCTGGCTGGGCAACTGCATCAAATCGCTTTACTGCAAGCGTTACCTAATACGCATAGCGAGGCGTCACCGGACAAAGCACGCTTGCATGCACTGGCGACCCGACTATCGCCCCAAGATGTGCAATTGTGCTATCAAATGGCGCTGCAGGGTCGTCAAGATTTACCGTATGCTCCCGATGGACGTGCGGGGCTGGAAATGGTGTTGTTGCGGATGTTGGCATTCCAGCCGGTCAAAACTGTCCCCTATGAACCCAAGGCGATTTCTGTGCCGGCCCAAGCCCCTCAAACGCAAAAGGCTGCGACTCAGAAACCGCACACCAATCCGTCTCAGGCGATTGGGGCGTTAAAAGCGCAGGTGCAGCAAGCAACATCGGCTCCAAGGGAGCAGACTGCGCCAGTTCCCCAATCGGCGCCACCTCAATCACAACCTGAGCCACAGGCGCAACAGCCAGCGTCGACGCAGCCGGATAGGGCGGAGGAGGCACAGGCTGCCCCTCAATCTGCGGCATCCAGTTTGATTCAGGCGCGGAATCAACTTCGTAGTCGTATGAAACGTCAATCGAGTCAGACGGATAACACGCCAAAAAAGACTGAACGGACATCGGCCAAGCAAGATGCGCTGTCAGTGCTGGATCGTATTACTGCGAATGCCCAGCCTGCGTCGCCGGTGTCCGACTCATCTTTTGAGCAAGCGCCGGCGGCATTGTCTCATCAAAAAACGGCTGAAACGGCGCCAGTGTCTGACGAGCCTTATCAATGGACGCCGACTCAACCGCAGCCCGAGAAAGAAACAGCCACACATTTAACGCCAAATGCGCTTAAAAAGGCGCTAGAGCATGAAAAAACACCAGCGATGCGGGATAAGCTTGTCCAAGAAGCGAACGCGGAGGATCACTGGTGTGCGTTGGCAGACAGTTTGGCGGTGCCGCGCTTGGTGAAGCAAATGGCACTGAATGCGTCGATGGTGCGTGAGGGCAATACGGTAGTGTTGACCTTACGTCCTGATCAGGCTCACCTCAATAAAGAAAAAGCACAACAACAGCTCGCACAGGCCTTGTCTCAGGCCCTAAATGCCCCCATAACATTGGAAGTCCATTTAGGCGATAGCGGGCGAACGCCATTGGAGTGGCGAGAACATCTCTATCAACAAAAATTAGCGCAGGCGACACAGAGCTTGCATAATGATCCGAATGTCGGTTTTATTCTTCAGCGTTTTGCTGCGGAACTGGATGAAGACAGCATTCGACCAATTTAGAACACCTAACCAAGAGAGAGAATTATGTTTGGTAAAGGCGGAATGGGTAACCTGATGAAGCAGGCGCAGCAAATGCAAGAGCGCATGCAAAAAGTTCAGGAAGAAATTGCCAATATGGAAGTCACCGGTGAGTCAGGCGCAGGCATGGTAAAAGTCACCATGACGGGTAGCCATAGCGTTCGTCGAGTTGAAATCGATGACAGCCTAATGGAAGACGACAAAGACATGCTGGAAGATCTGATTGCAGCCGCATTCAATGACGCAGCACGTCGTGCCGAAGAGCAGCAAAAAGAGAAAATGGCCGAAGTGACAGGTGGTATGCAGTTACCACCAGGCATGAAAATGCCGTTTTAATCCATGCGTACCAGTCAGTTACTTGAACAACTGATGGACGCGCTGCGCTGCTTACCTGGGGTCGGCCCCAAATCAGCGCAGCGTATGGCCTATCATCTGCTTCAACGCAATCGTCAAGGTGGTATCGAGTTGGCGCAAGCGCTGACTGCAGCGATGACAGAGATTGGTCACTGCAGCCAGTGTCGAACTTTCACTGAAGAAGAGGTTTGTGCGATTTGCGACAATCCTCGACGTCAGCAAACGGGGTTAATTTGTGTGGTTGAAAGCCCTGCGGATATCGCTGCGGTTGAAGCCACCGGGCAATATTCTGGGCGTTACTTTGTGCTAATGGGGCATTTGTCGCCATTAGATGGTATTGGCCCTGCCGATATCGGCTTAGACGTGTTGGAAAAACGCCTCACGCATGAGCCCATTGAAGAATTGATCCTCGCTACCAACCCAACCGTTGAAGGCGAAGCTACGGCGCAATATATTGCCGAGCTGTGTCGAGAACACGATGTGCAAGCCAGTCGTATTGCCCACGGTGTGCCTATGGGTGGAGAGCTTGAGTTGGTGGACGGTACCACACTGTCACACTCGATCATTGGCCGGCAGCGCTTAAGCTATAACTAGCTGAGAAGCATGACGCGCGGTACCGTGACGCACTAATCTTTAAGCCTGACTTGGTCAGGCTTTTCTTTTTTCTCCGCTTTGACGAGCAAATGTGCAATCAATCATTTGTTTGTTGACAAACTAGTCGTTAAACGCTGTTGTGTAAGCACTCATTACTAAACGTGCTTAACGTATGAAGCGTCTTCTCTCTTTCTTTCTTGTAAACTTCTTTCTCGCAAGCGCATTGGTCAGTAACTTGGCTCAGGCCGAGCCAGTCAAGCGCTCAAAATCGGGCATTTGTCACGACACCAATAGTCCTTATTACACCCGCGTCACGCGATTTACCGCATTCGATTCGCTGTCAGCCTGTCTTGAGGCAGGTGGGCGCTTACCTAAGCGTTCGACGTCTTCTCCAAAAGCGCTTGTCCATCAAGAAATCAACGCGGCGTTGCGCGATGGGCGTCCTTTCTCTGGACCCTACCAGCGAGACCATTGGCCCCATTGGTTGGACGAGGACAAAGATTGCCAAAACACCCGTGCTGAAGTCCTGATTGCCCGGAGCCAAGTGCCTGTGACCTACACACGGGATAATCGCTGCACGGTTGCCACGGGATTATGGGTTGGTGCGTTGACGGGCCAGTCGTTTACCCAAGCCAGTGATGTCGACATTGATCACCTTGTGCCATTGAAGTGGGCCCACGGTCACGGTGGCGAGGTATGGTCTCGGAAGAAAAAAGCCCAATTTGCCAATGACCCCGACAACCTGCTGATCGCCGATGATGCGCTGAATGCACAAAAAGGCGCGAAAGGACCTGATGAATGGCTACCACCGGTCGAGACACTGCGTTGTAACTATGTCTATCGTTTTGATCGTATCGTCGCACGTTACCAACTCCACTACGTGCCCAGTGAGCGCGAGGCCGTGAACCATTGGCTTGCCGCCTGTGGTTACGGGCCGCGGGGATAGCAAGGCGCAAGGTTGGGTGAACTTGTGGCTGCTTTGCTTGATGACGCGAATAGATGACTAAGTGATTTATTTTTGGTCAGTTAAGCCTTGAAAGCGTCGCGAGCGGCCCCTATATCCAAAGAGACTTTATCCAATTCGTCATCAGGTAGTCCGCTTCGGGCTCACTTGGCGTTTAATTATCATAGCTTTAGGTAGATTGACATGAGCGTGAAAACCCCAGAAAAACACCAGTTTGGCTCTGATACATCCAAGCTGTTGCAATTGATGATCCATTCACTCTACTCAAACAAAGAGATTTTCCTGCGTGAGCTGGTCTCGAATGCGTCAGACGCGGCTGACAAGCTTCGTTTTAAAGCACTTTCGGCCCCTGAATTGTACGAAAATGATGGGGATTTACGCGTACGCCTCTCAGTAGACAAGGATGCAGGTACGCTGACTATCTCTGATAACGGCATTGGTATGAGCCGAGATGATGTGATCGCCAACCTTGGGACCATCGCTAAGTCAGGGACGGAAGAGTTTCTAAAGCAACTCAATGAAGATCAAAGCAAAGATTCCAACTTGATTGGTCAGTTTGGCGTGGGCTTTTATTCTGCCTTTATCGTTGCCGACAAGGTGACCGTGCACACCCGTGCTGCCGGTTTGGCGGCAGACCAAGCCGTGTGCTGGGAATCTACGGGTGAGGGCGAATACACCCTAGAGCCTATCGAGAAAGCTGAACGCGGCACCGATATTATCTTGCATCTCAATGACGATGAGAAAGAATTCCTCAACGACTGGCGCCTGCGCGAGGTGATTGGCAAATACTCTGATCACATCGGTATTCCGGTTGAAATGTGGACTGTCGAAAAAGACGATGAAGGCAAGGAAACTGGCGAAGGCAAATGGGAAAAGGTCAATAAAGCTCAAGCTTTGTGGACCCGCTCTAAATCAGACATTAGCGCTGACGAGTATAAAGAGTTTTATAAGCACGTCTCACACGATTTCGCGGAGCCACTGACATGGAGCCACAACCGTGTCGAAGGTAAAAATGACTACACAAGCTTGCTATATGTCCCGTCGAAAGCACCGTGGGATCTGTTCAACCGTGAACACAAACACGGTTTGAAACTGTACGTGCAACGCGTGTTCATTATGGATGATGCGTCGCAATTTATGCCAAGTTACTTGCGCTTTATCCGTGGTCTGATTGACTCGAACGATCTGCCGCTCAACGTCTCTCGTGAGATCTTGCAAGATAATAAGATCACTCAATCACTGCGCAGTGCTTGCACTAAGCGCGTGCTATCTATGCTCGAGAAGCTGGCTAAAAACGACGCGGAGAAGTATCAAACCTTCTGGCGTGAGTTTGGTCTGGTACTTAAAGAAGGTCCGGCTGAAGACTTTGGCAACAAAGAAAAAATTGCGGGCTTGTTGCGTTTTGCATCGACGCACGAAGACAGTGCGGAGCAAACCGTTTCATTGGCGGACTACGTGTCGCGCATGAAAGACGAGCAAGAGAAGATTTACTACATCACCGCAGATAGCTACAACGCTGCGAAGCACAGCCCTCACCTTGAGCAATTCAAGGCTAAAGGCATTGAAGTTATCTTGATGTACGATCGCATCGATGAGTGGCTGATGAGCTATCTCACTGAGTTTGATGGTAAGCAATTCCAAGCGATTACCAAAGCAGACCTCGACCTTAGCCAATTCGATGACGAAGAAGCCAAAGCCAAGCGTGAAGAAACCGAAAAAGCGTTTGAGTCTGTGGTTGAGCGCGTGAAGTCTCATTTAGGTGAGCGCGTGAAAGATGTTCGTCCAACGTTCAAACTATCCGGTACGCCTGCAGTTGTGGTAACTGACCAGTTTGAGATGGGTACTCAGATGGCGAAACTGCTTGAAGCTGCGGGGCAACAAGCACCGGAAGTGAAGTACATCTTCGAGCTCAACCCAGAGCATGATCTTGTCAAGCGTATGGCGGATGAGAGCGATGAAGAGAAGTTTGGTACCTGGGTAGAAATGCTGCTAGGTCAAGCGATGCTGGCAGAAAAAGGAAGCATGGATGATCCGTCTGAGTTCTTGGCGTCGGTGAACAAGCTTCTGACTAAGGTATAATCGACAACGCGCTGTGAAAGCGACATACTGAACAGCGACCAACAAGCCCGGCCGGATTGCCGGGCTTGATAGCGTTTCGTGAAGCGTGTATGTTTCGGGTCTTTGCGAATAGACGCAGTTTTACGAAACTCCAAAAACGATAAAAGGGGATCACTATGCGCATCATTCTGTTGGGTGCACCGGGCGCGGGTAAAGGGACTCAAGCGCAGTTCATCATGGAAAAATACGGGATTCCGCAGATTTCTACCGGTGACATGCTGCGCGCCGCGATTAAAGCGGGCACTGAGCTGGGCAAACAAGCCAAAGCGGTTATTGATGCTGGCGAGCTGGTGTCAGATGACATCATTCTGGGTCTGGTTAAAGAGCGTATCTCGCAAGATGATTGTGCCAAAGGGTTCTTGCTAGATGGGTTCCCACGTACAATTCCACAAGCGGATGGCCTAAAAGAAATCGGTGTTGCGATTGATTACGTGCTCGAGTTTGACGTGCCAGACGATGTGATTGTGGAGCGTATGAGTGGTCGTCGTGCTCACTTGGCTTCAGGCCGTACCTACCACCTGGTGTATAACCCACCAAAAGTGGAAGGCAAAGACGATGTGACTGGCGAAGAGCTCGTTGTTCGTGATGACGACAAAGAAGAAACAGTGCGTGCGCGCCTGAAGGTTTATCATGATCAAACTGCGCCTTTGATTGCTTACTACAAAAAAGAAGCAGATGCAGGCAATACGCAGTACTTCACCTTTGACGGCACCCAAGCGGTAGCAGACGTCAGTGTTGAGATTGAAAAAGCCCTAGGCTAACACTGGATGTTCTCCCAAGGAGAAGATTGAGTATATCGATTGCAGAAACCGGAGCAGACGATTAGTCGCTCCGGTTTTTTTATGGCAAGCTAGCCCAAAATCAAATTGTTACCGTACTGGTTCGGGTAAATCGTTTATACGCCAGTCTGTTCTAAGATTGCCGCCAAGGAATACAATCAAAATGACGGAAAAACACAATCAAGTCGGTGTGCTATTGGTCAACCTCGGAACCCCAGAAGCGCCGACATCACAGTCAGTGAAAGCCTTTCTTTCTGAATTCCTGCATGATCATCGTGTGGTTGATTTAACCCGGTGGTTATGGTGCCCATTGTTACACGGTGTGATATTGCCGATTCGTTCACCGAAAGTGGCTAAGCTGTATCAAAGTATTTGGATGGAGGAGGGATCGCCACTGATGGTGTATGCCAAGCGTCAGCAAAAAGCGCTGGCTGAACAGGTGTCGGCTCCGGTTGCGCTTGGAATGACCTACGGTAATCCGTCCATTGCCCAAGGGCTTGATGAGCTGCAAGCAAAGGGCTGCGACAAGGTGTTGGTCTTGCCGCTCTATCCTCAATACTCTGCCACCACCACTGCCGCGGTGTTCGATAAAGTGGCTAAATCATTGAAAGGGCGCCCTGTGATTCCTGCGTTGCGGTATGTGAACCACTATCATGATCATCCGCTTTATCAAGCCGCGTTAGCCCACTCGGTGAAGCAGCATTGGCAAGCGCATGGGAAAGGTGACTTGCTACTGTGTTCTTATCACGGCATACCACAGCGTTTTGCCGATAATGGCGACCCTTACCCTCGGCACTGTGAGCAAACCACGTCGCTGCTGCAAGCGGAACTCGGGCTTGTGGATAACGAGATCATGATGACCTATCAGTCGCGTTTCGGACGAGAAGAGTGGCTCAAGCCTTACACCGATAAGACCTTAGAGACGTTACCCAGCAAAGGGGTGAAAACCCTCGATATTATGACCCCAGCTTTTTCCGCTGATTGTCTTGAAACCCTAGAAGAAATTGCCGAGCAATGTCGTGACACCTTCCTCGAGGCAGGTGGCGAACGCTTCCGATTTATTCCATGCTTAAACGACGATGAGGCTCATATTCACCTGATGGCGTCGCTGGTGGCCCAACATACACAAGGTTGGTAGGGCAATAAATTTCATCGTGTAGACGCTACGCATGCGCGAATTCTGTGATAGAATTCGCGCCTCCCTTCCATTAGCTAGTTACACGAACCATGAAATTTCCAGGACAACGCAAGTCTAAGCACTATTTTCCGGTTCACGCCCGTGATCCTTTGCTCAACCCAGCCAGCGAACGTGGCTTTAAGCGCCCGCACGTGATTGGTATCGACCAAACCTTGGTCGACATTGAAGCAAAAGTGCCTGATGAATTTCTGGAGCGGTATCAGTTAAGTAAAGGGCACTCGCTTGTCATCGACGATGAGCGCGCAGAAGCACTGTATCAAGAATTGAAAGACAACAACCTTGTCACTCATGAGTTTGCGGGTGGCACTATCGGTAACACCTTGCACAACTATTCAGCGCTGGCGGATGACCAATCTATCTTGCTGGGGGTGATGAGCCAAGATATTCGAATTGGTAGCTATTCTTACCGTTACCTGTGCAACACCTCAAGCCGGATGGATCTTAACTACCTGCAGCCGGTGCAAGGCCCGATTGGTCGTTGCTACGCCTTGATTGGCGATTGTGGTGAGCGTACGTTCGCCATCAACGAAGGCTTGATGAACCAACTCCATCCTGACTCAATTCCTGAGCATATCTTTGAAAACGCCTCTGCGTTGGTACTCACTGCGTATTTGGTTCGTTGCAAAGAAGGCGACCCAATGCCGCAAGCGACCATGCGCGCCATTGAATATGCGAAAAAGCACAACGTGCCAGTGGTTATGACGCTCGGCACCAAGTTTGTGATTGAGCAAAACCCACAATGGTGGCGTGACTTTCTTTCCGAGCACGTTAGCGTCGTGGCGATGAATGAAGATGAAGGTGAAGCCTTAACCGGTGAGAGCGATCCGCTCTTAGCGGCCGATGCTGCACTGCAGTGGGTGGATATGGTGTTGTGTACTGCAGGACCAATTGGTTTGTATATGGCCGGTTACACTGAGGATAAGTCGAAACGTCAAACCACCTTGCCGTTGCTGCCAGGGGCGATCCCTGAATTCAACATGTATGAATTTAGCCGTCCGATGATGAAAGCGGACTGTGAAACGCCGATTAAAATTTACTCTCACATTGCTCCCTATATGGGGGGGCCTGAGCGGATTAAGAACACCAATGGTGCTGGAGATGGTGCTCTATCAGCGTTGCTGCATGATATGTCTGCTAATCGCTATCATCGTGATAACGTGCCCAATTCGAGTAAGCACCAATATCCATTTATGACCTACTCCTCTTTCTCGCAAGTGTGCAAGTATGCGAACCGTGTCAGCTATGAAGTGTTGGCGCAGCACTCACCGCGTTTATCTCGTGGGCTGCCTGAGCGAGAGGATAGCCTTGAAGAGGCGTATTGGGAGCGATAAGCCTCTAGTAAAAAAACCGCCAATCGGCGGTTTTTTTGTTTCTAATTTATGGTGTGCCCATCATTTTGCGATTACTGATACGCTTTTTCGTGCACAGTGCGTACGGCACGACCAGACGGATCGGCTTGGTTTTTAAAAGATTCATCCCACTCAATCGCTTTGGCACTTGAGCAAGCGATCGACGGGCCGCCCGGTACGCATTTCGCCGCATCGTCGAGCGGGAAGAGCTCTGCAAAGATCTCGCGGTACATATACGCCTCTTTAGTGGTTGGCGTGTTATAAGGGAACCGGAAAGCCGCGGTCTCGAGCTGCTGATCCGTCACCTTCTCTTCGGCAATCGCTTTTAAGGTATCAATCCAGCCATACCCAACGCCATCACTGAATTGCTCTTTTTGGCGCCATGCTACCGAATCAGGGAGTAGGTCTCCAAAGCATTCGCGGATAATGTGCTTTTCCATTTTTCCGTTGCCACACATCTTATCGTCTGGCTTGACCTGCATCGCCACTTCTAAGAAGGCTTTGTCGAGGAAAGGTACGCGTGCTTCCACGCCCCATGCTGCCATGGATTTGTTGGCACGTGCGCAGTCAAACATGTTGAGAGCAAGTAACTTACGCACCGTTTCTTCGTGAAACTCTTTAGCGCTTGGGGCTTTATGGAAGTATAAATACCCTCCAAACACTTCATCGGCACCTTCACCGGAGAGAACCATTTTGATCCCCATCGCGCGGATCTTACGAGACATTAGGTACATCGGCGTGGAGGCACGGATTGTGGTGACGTCATAGGTTTCAATGTGATAAATCACGTCGCGAATCGCATCCAGCCCTTCTTGAATGGTGTAGGTAAACTCATGATGAACCGTGCCAAGGTGATCCGCCACTTCCTTGGCGGCTTTCAAATCGGGGGCGCCTTCAAGGCCGATAGCAAACGAGTGAAGACGAGGCCACCATGCTTGGCTTTGATCGTCATCTTCGATGCGGTTGGCAGCAAACTGTTTGGTGATGGCAGAAATCACGGACGAGTCTAGCCCACCAGAAAGCAATACGCCGTAAGGTACGTCGGTCATTAGTTGGCGGTGAACTGCGGCTTCGAGTGCTTCTTTCAACGCCGCTTTATCGGTTGTGTTTTCTTTTACACCGTCATAGTCCATCCAATCACGCTTGTAATAGCGCACCGGCTCGCCTTGTTTACTCCATAGGAAATGGCCCGGAGGAAATTCACTGATGCTCTTGCACACTGGCGTTAAGGCTTTCATTTCCGAAGCCACGTAGTAGTTGCCGTGTTCATCATGACCGTGGTACAGCGGAATAATACCAATGTGGTCACGGCCAATCAGGTAGGCATCTTGCTCCTCATCATAAAGGATAAACGCGAAGATGCCGTTGAGGTAGTCAAGCAGCTCAGGTCCTTTTTGCTGATACAAAGCGAGAATGATTTCGCAATCTGACTCGGTTTGAAATGGATAGTCAGGAGCAAACTCAGCACGCAATTCTTTGTGGTTGTAAATTTCGCCATTGACCGCTAATGCTTGGGTTTTATCTTGGTTATATAAAGGTTGGGCCCCACTGTTTAGATCGACAATCGCTAAACGCTCATGGACCAAAATAGCTTTCTCGGATGAGTAAATACCCGACCAGTCAGGACCACGGTGACGCATGGTTTTGGACATCTTTAAAGCCACTTCACGGAGCTGCTGTGGGTCGGTTTTTATATCAAGCACCCCAAACACTGAACACATACTTTCCTCTCAAATTCATCAAGCCAACAAGGCGATAACAGGTTGACAACCACTCTGCCTTGCACGGTCAGGATAGACAAGCCTAAAAAAGCATTTCTTAATCAAAAAGCCTCTTTGGGTGAATAATATTTATAATTATCCCATTTTTTCTGAATTTAATTTAACTATAGTGCAGTGTGTGTACAAAATGGCTATACATCGATGAAAAAAGCCGCTCGAAAGAGCGGCCTGGGTATTGGAATAGCGGTGGGTCAGGCGTTTTTGGCTGGCGTGGTAAACTGCTCTCGCACATGTCGAGCAAATCCACTACCGGCTTCTTGGTAGATATTGAACGCTTCGTCAACACCGAGCGCTTTGAGCTGCTCAATTTCATCCTCGTATTTTGCAATGGCGGCGACCTTGCCCTTAAAGTTGGTTTGCCGGATTTGCTCTAGCGCAAGCATATTGGCCTGACTATGTGGCATTGCCAGTAAGATTAACTTGATCTGTCCATCAGAAATGGCGCGTGACCAAAAGTCAGGATCGGTGGCATCGCCAAGAATCGCACGTCGTCCTTCCTCTTGATGGCGTGCCACTGAATCTTCCCGGTTATCAATGCCAATAATAGGTTGGTGATGAGTGGCAGAGAGCTCGTCATACGCCCCTGAACCAATTCGACCCATTCCAAGTACCAGAATCGAGGCATCACCGAGATTGATCAGCTGATCGCTGGGATGTAGCTGCTCGGGGTTTCTATCTTTCAACCACTGCGATGCCCAAGTATAGAGTTGATTACTGAAGGTATTGAGCGGTGCGGAAAACGCAAAACTCAATGATACTGCAATAGCGATGGACACTAGTATTGGCCCAGGCATAAGGCCGGCTTTATACGCAAAGCCTCCAACGATTAAGCCAAACTCACTGAAGTTAAATAGCGTAAGCGTGGTAAATAACGCAGTACGCACACGATAACGGAAACCACTGACAATCCAGTAATAGAGGAGCCCTTTGATAGGCAAGAGCAGCATGATGAGTAACGCAAAACTAAAGCTTTGCCACGTAGGTTGTTCGGACAAGCCAATGTTGAGGAAAAAGCACACGAGGAAAAGCTCTTTCATATTAAAGAGCGACTTAGCCATTTCCGAGGCGCGAGGGTGGCTTGCCAATAACATTCCTAAAATTAACGCACCTAAATCGGGTTTGACGCCAACAAGCTCAAACAAGCCTGCCCCCGCTACTAACGCCAAGAAAATGCCATAGAGCACCAACATCTCACCGTGCCCCGCGTTGTCCAGTATTTTGTTGAACACTGGTTTAAGCAGAGGCAATGCAAAAAGTAGTAATGCACTGAGCTCAGGCGTTTTTCCGGACGTGGCGGTGATAAAGACTACCGCAAAGATATCTTGCATGATCAGAATGCCAATCGCCAGAGTCCCATAGGTGGCGTTAAGCTCCCCTTTCTCTTGGAGTGCCTTAATGGCAAAGACGGTGCTGGAGAAGGAGAGGGCAAAACCCAACAGGGCTAACTCTGATAAGCTCAATCCAGCCAGCATAGGCACGCTTAGGGCTTTCAAGCCGAGCAAGGACAGCGTGAACAACCCCGTAGTCAGCAGGTTATGGGCGGTCGCGCCAAACCAAATCTCTTTGGCAAGTAGGGTTTTGACATCCAACTTCAATCCAATCGAGAAAAGCAGCAAGGTGACACCCAAATCGGCCAGATCAGAGATCACAGGCGTTGATTCGTAGCCAAACGCATGTAGCGCAAAGCCAGCAATCAAAAAGCCAACGAGAGGTGGCAAGTGACAACGCATCAGAATATAGCCGCTGATGAAGGCTGCTGAGATGTAAACCAATTCCATATCGTATGCTTATTATGTGAGTTAGCGAGCAAACAGAATCCGTGTTTTTGTGCAAAAGCCAATAAACACAGCATCGACAATTATCTTAAAGTTTTGAATCAACTAAAGATATGAATTTGAGACATTGATGGGTCTCCTCGGTAATACTTTGTTTGAGCTTGGCTCCTCTGAGGTTTAGCGATAAGGAGCAAGACGCATTGATGCCTATGCGACTTTGAAAAAAGAGATAGGCTCGTGGCGCATTGCCAACTTATCGCGCACCGTAGCTTGGGTATATAATGTACACGCTAGATAGGGAAAGTGTGAGATTTTATTTGCGGAGAAAACGGGTTTGCGTAGCAAGACGTCAAACCCGCTAAACGATCACTCTTCGAGCAGTTTTTGTAACAGTTCGCCGTTGAGCATGGCCCGTTTAACTAACGAGAAAGCGGCCATGGTAGGCTTTTCTGCTAGCTTCGCGCTTACAATCTCTAGCTTTTGATGAAAGCTCGGCAGTGACTGGTTTTCAACACAGCGCTGAATGGCGGGGAAAACGACACTTTGTGCTGCGGTAATTTTACCTGCAATGACCACAAGTTGAGGATTGAACAGGTTAACGGTCATAGCAATGGCTTTGCCAAGATGATTGCCAACTTTTACCAATACCTGTCTTGCCAGTTCATCACCTTGCTCGGCGGCCTCACAAATGGCTTCGATCGTTAAACTGTCATCGTGTTTGAGTGTGCTCGGGTGTCCTTGAGCCAGTAGCTGTTGTGCATGTTCGATAATGGCTTCGTTAGAGGCCACTGTTTCTAAACAACCAAAATTGCCGCATTGGCACTTCTTGCCCAAAGGATCAATTTGCACGTGGCCCAATTCGCCTACATTGCGGTTATGGCCCAAGAAAATTTGCCCGTTTACGATAATCCCAGCGCCAGTGCCGTGGTGTACACTGACTAACATCGAATCGTAATAGGCTTGGCTGGCGCCAAAGTAGTGCTCTGCCAATGCTTGTCCGCGAATATCGTTACCAATAAACGCCTGCACACCAAACTCCTCACGGAGTGTGTCGGCAAGGGCCAGCTGTTGAATCGTGATGTTAGGCATATATTCGACGACCCCAGATTCAGGATCAATCAGGCCGGGCATCACGACCGATATGGCAATCAGCTCTTTGATGGATTGTTGGTGGGTGTCAATAAACTGACTCAGAATCTGAATCAGGCCGTTCACTAACTCGTTCTGATCGTGATAGTGAAAAGCTTCCCCGTGTTCAGCAAGCGATGTCCCACTCAAGTCATAGAGTGAAAGCTCGATAAAATGACGCCCCAGTCTTACCGCAAGGGTATGAAATGGGGCGCATTCTGTGGTCAAAGAAATAGCTCGGCGACCGCCGGTTGACGCTTGCTGAGCCACTTCCTTGATCAAGCCACGTTCGAGCAATTGGCGGGTTATTTTTGTCACACTTGCGGGTGCTAGACGGCTCACATCTGCAATTTGTATGCGAGAGATGGGCCCTTGTTGATCGATCAACCGATAAACGGCAGCTCCGTTGAGCTGCTTTACCAAGTCGACATTCCCGATTTGTCCGCCAGTCATAAATGTCCTAGCTATGTGTATATTGTCCGTTAACCACCGTCGCTTGGATGTTGAGTGTGCGATCAAAAATAGCAAGATTCGCAATTTTCCCCGGGCGAATACTGCCATAAAGCTGATCGACACCAATAGCGCGCGCAGGATACAGCGTTGCCATGCGCAGAGCCTCATCCAAGGCGATACCTATATGCTCAACACTATTACGAACCGCTTCGTTCATCGTCAGTGCAGAGCCGCCAAGTGTACCATTCTCATCAACACACTTGCCGTCACGGTAATATACTTTCTTGCCTACAAAAATAAAGTGATCCATGTCGGCTCCTGCTGGTGCCACAGCATCAGTAACTAGCACTAATTTCTCACCTTTTACTTTATGTGCAAGACGAATGTTGGCGTAAGACACATGGAAGCCGTCAGCAATAACGCCGGTGTAAACCTCGGGCGTATCATAAATCGCGCCAACCATGCCGGGCTCGCGACCGGTTGTGGCCGTCATTGCATTGAACAGGTGGGTCGCAAACCCAATCCCATTAGCAAAGCCTTCGCGTGCTTGCTCATAGGTTGCGTTAGTGTGACCGGCGGAAACGAGAATGCCTGCTTTGGTGAGGGCCTGAATGTGCGCTTTGGGTGCGAGTTCGGGCGCCAGCGTCAATTTGGTAATCACGTCGGCGTTGTCGCACAAATACGCAATCATCTTGTCGTTGCTGGGGCGAATATAGTCGAGACTGTGGATCCCTTTTTTTGCGCTGTTTAAGTAAGGCCCTTCTAAGTGTAAGCCTAAGGCTTGATGCGGATGGTGGGCTTTGTACTCGCGCATCGCGTTGATCGCCGCACGCATGTCATCATCTGAACTCGTGATCAGAGTCGGTAAGAAGTTGGTACACCCAGACTTCAAGTTTGCTTGGTGCATGGTTTCAATAGTGTCTGTTGTGATCGCATCGTTAAACATGACACCACCGCAACCATTAAGCTGCAGATCAATGAAGCCCGGGCTGACGTAAGCTCCGTCGAGTGAGCGTTTTTCTATCTCTGTCGGCAGCGCATGTTGCGGGCAAACGTCCTCAATCACGCCGTCACGGATGACAATAGCGTGGTCATCAAGCACTTCATGACCAGTAAAAATCCGGCAGTGGGTTAACGCATACATGCTGTTATTCCTTATAAATTATGAATGTTCTGGGCTTCAAGCTCCTGAAAATACTTCACTGTTTTTACTTTTAGTTCGGCAGTTGAAGGCGCATCGCACACAATCATGGCTTTAGGGTGCAGTTGCAGCGCGGAAACAGTCCATAAGTGATTGACCGACCCCTCCACTGCTGCTTGAAGTGCCTGAGCCTTATTGTGGCCAGTGACCAAAATCATGATCTCTTCAGCATCGAGTAGCGTCCCGACGCCAATGGTAAGCGCGTGCTTAGGTACTTGATTGATATCATTATCAAAGAAGCGAGAGTTTGCCATACGGGTATCTTCGGTCAAGGTTTTGATCCGTGTCCGAGAGGCCAGCGAAGAGGCAGGCTCGTTAAACGCAATGTGACCGTCGTTACCTACACCGCCCATAAAGAGGTGGATCTTGCCGTAGGATTTGATCTTGTCTTCATAACGTTTGCATTCCGCATCAACATCGCTCGCATTTCCGTTCAGTAAGTTGATGTTTTCTTCTTTAATATCAATATGCTTAAAGAAGTTTTCATACATGAAGGTGCGATATGATTGGTCATGATCGGCTGGAATATTGCAGTACTCGTCCATGTTGAACGTTACCACATGCTCAAAGCTCACTTCGCCCTGATTGAACAGGGTGATCAGTTGCTTATAAGTATTCAGTGGCGTACCGCCTGTTGGCAATCCGAGCACAAATGGGCGTTCGGCGCTTGGAGCGAATTTATTAATAGTATCAACGATATATCTAGCCGACCATAGGCCGACCTCATGGCTGGTTTGTAATGGAATGAGTCGCACAGGACACCTCGATAAATCAGTGGGCTTACGGGTACAGCATAACGAATATGCTCATTTATTTTCATCATAAAATAAGTTTTATGATCTGGCTAACATATTTCTCTGTTTTTGGTGTGGATCGGTGATAAATCTCACAAATAAGGGGGTTTTAATTTGCGAGGCGAATTTATTGGCATAAACTGCAATTGACTAACATTGTTTGACAAAAAAAGTGCTTTGGTCATTATCTCACGCGACACGCCAGACGCAGAAAACAACAAATACTGCGGCATGGCTCTGAGAACACATAGGGGGAACGAAGGTGAATATTCTTGGATACGCGCAACGTATAGGTCGTGCGCTGATGGTGCCGGTAGCGGTACTACCAGCTGCAGCGATCTTGATGGGGGTCGGCTACTGGCTTGACCCAACAGGTTGGGGTGGTAACAGCGCATTGGCTGCTTTCTTGATTAAATCAGGGGCAGCGATCATTGATATGGAAAATATGTCTTTACTGTTCGCCATTGGTGTGGCTTACGGCATGTCAAAAGATAAAGATGGTGCGGCTGCCTTGGCAGGTTTCGTCGGCTTTATGGTGATCACCACGCTTTGTGCGCCTGGTGCTGTAAGCCAAATTGGTCTCGTGGATGTTGCACTAGACAACAATGAGCTGGCGTTTAGCAAAATCAACAACCAATTTATCGGTATTTTAATTGGTGTGGTATCGGCAGAGCTTTACAACCGTTATAGCGGCGTAGAGCTGCCAAAAGCACTGGCGTTCTTCAGCGGCAAGCGTTTGGTTCCCATTCTTGTCTCTGTCGTCGCCATTGCGATTTCGTTCGTGTTGATGTTTGTATGGCCGGTCGTATTTGGTGGTCTGGTTCACTTCGGTGAAAGTATCACTAACTTAGGCGCCGCGGGTGCAGGTATCTACGGATTCTTCAACCGTCTATTGATTCCAGTTGGTCTTCACCATGCGCTTAACGCGGTATTCTGGTTCGACACTGTGGGTATCAATGACTTGGGCCGCTTCTGGATGGGCGCACAAGGTCTTGCTTCTGGAGAAGCAATTAAGGGAACCACAGGCATGTACATGGCCGGCTTCTTCCCTGTGATGATGTTTGGTTTACCGGGGGCGGCACTAGCGATTTACCACACTGCGCGTCCAGAGAACAAAGCACGTGTGGCATCTATCATGATTGCAGCCGGTTTTGCTTCATTCTTTACCGGTGTCACTGAACCACTCGAGTTTGCCTTCCTGTTCGTGGCACCTGTGTTGTTTGTGTTGCATGCGTTCTTGACAGGCATCTCTTTGTTCATCGCGGCCACCTTTAACTGGACTGCCGGTTTTGGCTTCTCTGCAGGCCTTGTCGACTTGGTGTTGTCGTCAAAAAACCCCGTTGCTAACGAGTGGTACATGCTACCTGTAATGGGCTTGGTATTCTTTGTGCTTTATTACGCGACATTCCGTGCGGCTATCATGGCCATGAACCTGAAAACCCCGGGTCGTGAAGATGACAGCATTGAAGGCGCATCTGCTGGAAACGCAAATACGAATGAAACCAGCGATAACCGTGAGCTTGCACGTAAGTACCTCAAAGCGTTGGGCGGACACCAAAACCTGACATCTATCGACGCTTGTATCACACGCTTGCGCCTATCGGTAGCAAACCGTGAAATCGTCGATGAAGCGAAACTCAAAGCCATTGGCGCGATGGGTGTCGTGAAGTTAGGGGATAATAACTTGCAAGTCATTCTTGGCCCATTGGCCGAAATCATTGCCGGTGAGATGAAGCAAATCCCGGATAATGAAGATTTGTCTGCAGTGAAATTGCCATAAGCGACCACACACAAAGACAATCTTAACCCGATAACGCCCGGCTAACGCTGGGCGTTTTTTTTATGCACGGGAGGTGGAATGAGCAAAAAAAGCGCATTTAGGGGCATGCGAGGGCGAGTTTAACAACAACTGGTTGAGTAAAGTGCCGGAATAAGAGATCATAGTACCCATGTAGCTGTAAAATTCGCACTGTTTTGATACGAGGTAACCTTGATGAGTGATGCTGAAGCTCGTCCAACCAATTTTATTCGTCAAATCATTGATAAAGATTTGGCGGAGGGAAAACACACATCAGTCGTGACCCGTTTCCCGCCGGAGCCTAATGGCTATCTGCATATCGGTCACGCTAAGTCTATTTGCCTGAACTTCGGTATTGCACAGGATTACCAAGGTGAGTGCAATTTGCGCTTTGATGATACCAACCCAGAAAAAGAAAACGTTGAGTACGTTGACTCGATCAAACGCGACGTGCAATGGCTTGGCTTTGAGTGGGCAGGTAAAGAGCGCTATTCATCAGACTATTTTGATAAGTTGTACGGCTTTGCGGTTGAACTGATTGAAAAAGGGTTGGCGTATGTCGATGAATTGAGCCCAGATCAAATCCGCGAGTACCGTGGTACGTTGACAGAGCCGGGCAAGCCGAGCCCTTATCGTGACCGTGCGGTGGAAGAAAACCTCGCGTTATTTGAAAAAATGCGCGCGGGCGAATTTGCCGAGGGCACTGCGTGTCTTCGCGCCAAAATCGATATGGCGTCACCTTTCATGGTGATGCGCGATCCGGTTATCTATCGCGTACGTTTTGCACATCACCACCAAACGGGTGATAAGTGGTGTATTTATCCGATGTATGATTTTACCCACTGTATCTCGGATGCATTGGAAGGGATCACTCACTCGTTATGTACGCTGGAGTTCCAAGACAACCGCCGCTTATACGACTGGGTGTTGGAAAATATCACCATCGATTGCACCCCGCATCAGTACGAGTTTAGTCGCCTAAACTTGGAATACACGGTGATGTCCAAGCGGAAGCTCAACCAACTGGTGTCAGAGCAGCTCGTCAATGGCTGGGATGACCCACGTATGTTGACGATTTCTGGTCTACGTCGTCGTGGTTATACGCCAGCGTCTATTCGTGAGTTCTGCAAACGTATTGGTGTCACCAAGCAAGATAACATCATCGAAATGAGTGCACTGGAGTCGTGTATTCGCGATGATCTGAATGAACGCGCACCGCGTGCGATGGCCGTTCTAGATCCTATCAAGCTGGTGATTGAAAACAAAACGGATGACGTTGAATGGCTAAGTGCCCCTAACCATCCAAACAAACCAGAGATGGGACAGCGTCAGGTGCCTTTCTCTCGCGAGATCTGGATTGAGCGCGAAGACTTCCGTGAATCGGCTAACAAAAAATATAAGCGTTTGGTGTTGGATAAAGAAGTACGCCTACGTAATGCTTATGTAGTCAAAGCCGAGCGTTGCGAGAAAGATGAGCACGGAAACATCACTACGGTCTATTGCAGCTACGATCCAGAGACGCTAGGAAAAGACCCTGCGGATGGACGTAAAGTAAAAGGGGTAATCCATTGGGTATCGGCGACAGACGCTGTTCCGGCTGAGTTCCGCTTGTACGATCGCCTCTTTACTGTGCCAAATCCTGCAAGTGCAGAAAACTTCGTAGAGACGATTAACCCAGACTCTTTGCAAGTGATGCACGGGTACGTTGAGCCTAGCTTGAAAGACGCGCAGCCTGAAGCTGGCTATCAATTTGAGCGCACGGGCTACTTCTGTGCGGATAACAAAGACAGTCGTGCGGATGCATTAGTCTTTAACCGTACCGTAGGCTTACGTGACACATGGGCGAAGATTGAAGGTAAGTAACCTTTGTCTTTACGCAACGAAAAAGCCGGCATGCATTGCCGGCTTTTTTTATGGGTTTGTCCCGTCCTGAAATACGTTGATATAAAGAGAGCTTCTTTATGACAACATCACGTCACTCAAACCTTGATCATTCAGTCATCATTGTGAATCGATGGATCGGCTTTACAGTCGCCTTCTTGGCAGTGGCCATAGAGATACAAGCTATGGTTGGTAAGACGAACATTAAAACGACCGGCAATTTCCTTTTGACGCTCTTCAATCAAATCATCCGAAAACTCAATGACTTTACCGCAGTCAAGACAGACGAGGTGATCATGGTGGTGCTGAGTCGCTAACTCAAACACCGATTTTCCACCTTCAAAGTGGTGACGGGTGACAATGCCGGCATCATCAAACTGGTTGAGGACACGGTATACCGTCGCTAGGCCAATTTCTTCACCTAGATCAATCAACTTCTTATACAGGTCTTCGGCACTGATATGCTGGCAATCGGGCTGTTGCAGCACTTCTAGGATCTTGAGCCGTGGCAGCGTGACTTTTAGCCCAGCTTGCTTCAACGCCTGGTTATTGTCTGACATGTGTATCTACCTGTTTTCTGCCTGCGAGAGACAGTTTGATTAGCAAGGAAAATATTTATTAAGACTATCAAAATTGCTCGGCGCTCGCCACAGCAAGGAACGTTTAGACGAACGAATTTTGATCATTCTTGGTTGCAACAATGTTTTCGAGATGTAAATATTGTCTGGTAAGACCAGATAAGGACGTCAATCAGTTATGTATCGATTCTATAAACCAAGAATTGTGAAGTGGGCATTAAATAGTTGGCCTCCCTTCTGGGGAGCGGGGATCCATATTGAGTCTATTAGTGACGACTTTAAGTGCGTCAATATGCGGTTAAAACTGCGCTGGTGGAACAAAAACGCGAATAGAACACAATATGGTGGCAGTATCTTTTCACTGACCGATCCTGTTTATGCCTTGATGTTAATGGGCATACTCGGTCCACAGTACCATGTGTGGGATAAACAAGCGGATATTAATTTTATCAAACCGGGCACTACCGACTTATTTGCTGACTTTGTGATTAGCGATGCAGTATTGCAAGACATTCAGCAACAGGCTGGAAGAGGGGATAAAGTGTTACCCGAGTTTGTTGTGCATGTCAAAGACGCGAAGGGGGAGGTGGTAGCTGAAGTGAAGCGCACCTTATATGTGAGGAAAAAACGTCAGTACCGTGACCTAACCCAAGATGCCGCATAGAAAAAACGCCAAGAGAGTCTTGGCGTTTTTGTGGTTCATTGACGAGTTAGTCTTCTAATTCCGCCAAACACATTTCTTCGTAGACCTGTTTCACCCATTTGCTGACACGCTCATCGGTCAGTTCAGGTTGGCGGTCTTCATCCACGCACAAGCCGACAAAGTGATTGTCGTCCACCAAGGCTTTAGAGGCTTCAAACTCATAGCCTTCGGTTGGCCAATGGCCAATGATGGTCGCGCCTTTTGCTTCAACAATGTCACGTACCGTGCCCATTGCATCACAGAAATATTCTGCATAATCTTCCTGATCACCACAGCCGAAGATGGCGACCAATTTGGTTGAGAAGTCAATTTGCTCAAGTTCTGGGAAAAAGTCATCCCAATCACACTGGGCTTCGCCATAGTACCAAGTTGGGATACCCAGCAGGAGAAGATCGAAGTTATCGATATCTTCTTTACTGCTTTTCGCAATATCCTGCACATGGACCATCTGTTTGCCCAGTTGCTTTTGAATGCTCTTTGCAATTGCTTCAGTGTTACCTGTGTCACTACCAAAGAAGAGACCTACACTCGCCATATAAAAAATACCCGTTTTTTTCAGTGGGTTGCTGTTTGCAACTAACTCGAATTAAAGAAAAAGCGGTGCTTTTTCACACTCCTATACGCTAGAGCGTACGTGGGATCATTCTCCGTTTAGGAAAGTCAGCCGATGCCAACACCTTCCCATACCAGTTGAATAACCCCTTTTGTAATAAAACCAACACAGCCTAGTGTGAGAACAAACCAGACAATACGTCGACCAAAAACTGGCACATTGCCTTCTTTTAGTACGTCTTTGATTGCCATTCCGATAAAAAAGAAAATGGCGGCAAAAACGAGGTCTAGGCCAATTTTTTCGAGCAATTGAAAGTGCTCGTAAAGCATGCGTGCCTCCATTGAGCACCGACATATGCGGCGCAATATACCACAAGGGTCACAGACCTGTTAACGCTCTCCCGGCATTAAAAAGCGCTCAATAACGTTGGCAACCACGGCAGGTTTTTCAGCATGTAGCCAATGGCCTGTGCCTGCCACCATGTGCGCTTTCGAATGCGGGAACTGTTCTATAATCGCATCACGATGCTCGGGCAAAATGTATTCAGATTGTTGCCCTTTTACAAACAGAGTCGGGCCTGAATACTGTCCGAATGCCTGCCAGCCCATAATATCGCGATAACCGTGATAAAGATTATCAATATTGAAGCGCCAGGCGTAGTGACCTTGATCGGTTTTATAGAGTGATTTCAATAAAAATTGTGTCACGCCTGGGTTTTCAATCGTCTCATCCATAATCGATTGTGCTTGTTGGCGACTAGTCAGGGGAGTGTCTTGGGTGCGTTTTAGCGCCGTAAACACCGCGTCATGCCGGTTAACTTGATAGTCGACGGGGGCAATATCCATGACCACCAACTGTGTCACGCGTTCAGGAAAGCGCTGTGCGATAGCCATAGCAACTTTTCCGCCCATTGAGTGACCGACCAGCGTCACCTTGTCGAGTTGATGGTGATCCATCCATGCGACAACCGCATCCGACTGTGCCTGATAATCGACCTGCTTAGTATGATAGGACTGGCCGTGATTAGGTAGATCAATTTGATAAACACAAAAGTGATCAGCCAAGGTTTTTGCTAATCCGCCTAGATTGTCGAGATTGCCAAATAAACCGTGGATCAATACGAGCGGTGAGCCTTCACCGCGAGACTTTTCGTTTAATAACACGTTGCTTTTCTCTCAGATTACTGGCTTTGGCGTAGAGTATACCTATCTATCTCTGTATAATCGCCCCGTTAAACGACAAACAGGACTCGATGAAAAACAATGAAGACGATTGAGGTTGACGAGGAGCTATACCGGTACATTGCCAGCCAAACGCAGCATATTGGTGAGAGCGCATCAGATATTTTGCGCCGCTTATTGCTGTCGGATTCGGCGCAGCAGTCAACACAGCCTGCACCGACACCCTCTCGTTCCAGCGGCATCGTAGTGAGTAAAGATGCAGGACGCAGTGCGTCTATTGATCGCGTTAAAGCGATGCGATCGCTATTGATCTCTGATGAGTTTGCAGCGCAAGAGCGTGCAATTGGCCGCTTTATGCTCGTTTTGACCACCCTATATCGTGTGGACCAGCAAGGTTTTGCCGATGGGATGGCACTAAAAGGACGTACCCGTCTGTATTTTGCTGACAATCAGCAAACGTTGTTAGAAAGCGGCAAAACCACCAAGCCGAAGCAAATTCCAGAGACACCTTTTTGGGTGATCACCAACACCAACACCGGCCGTAAGCGCCAAATGGTGGAGCAGCTGATGGAAAAAATGCAGTTCCCCAGCGATTTGATCGAAAAGGTTGTCAACGCGATTTAATCTATGCCACTCATGGGAGACGAGATTTATGGCAGTGCATCCCCAAGCAGGGCAGCGCGCAGACGCCGCTGATTTATGCAATATTCCAGCGCTAGTCACGCGCTTTTTTCAGGCCCAGCCAACCCCCGGCAACCCGGCGCAGCGCGTTGCGTTTGGAACATCAGGCCACCGTGGCAGTGCACTAAATACAACATTCAACCGTGATCACATTCACGCGATTGCTCAGGCCATCTGTGATGAGCGCCGTGCGCTTGGTATCACGGGACCTGTCTTTGTGGGTAAAGATACGCATGCGCTGTCCGAGCCCGCTTTCGGTGCCGTGGTTGAAGTATTGACGGCCAATCAGGTAGAGGTTATTGCGCAAGCAGATCAGGGCTATACGCCAACGCCGGGCATTTCCCAACAAATTCTGGCTTATAACCGTGATCATGCTGAGCAAGCGGACGGGATTGTGATCACCCCCTCGCATAATCCACCGCAAGATGGGGGAATTAAGTACAACCCTCCGCATGGCGGCCCAGCAGAAGGGGCTATCACAAAATCGATTGAAGCACGAGCCAATGATTATATTGATGCTGGCTTAGAAGGCGTGAAACGGTTGGCTATCGACGAAGCACGAGCAAGCGCTTACTACCAAGAGCAAGACTTAGTGACGCCGTATGTCGCTGGGCTCGAACGTGTTGTGGATATTAAAGCCATTCAAGCGGCAGGATTAAAACTGGCTGTTGATCCTCTGGGCGGTGCTGGGATTCGCTATTGGCAAAAAATTGCTGAACATTATCAGCTCGATATTACCCTCGTGAATGAGAAAGTCGATCCGACTTTTGGCTTCATGCCTCTCGACAGCGACGGTGTGATCCGCATGGATTGTTCCTCACCCTATGCGATGGCGGGATTGTTAGCACACAAAGACCACTATGATCTTGCGTTTGGGAATGACCCTGATTTTGACCGCCACGGTATTGTGTCACCAGATGGCTTGATGAACCCTAACCATTACTTGGCGGTTTGTATTGATTATCTTTTCCGCCATCGTCAGCAATGGCCGAGTCGCTTAGGTGTGGGTAAAACACTCGTGTCGAGTGCCATTATTGACAAAGTAGTTGCGGATCTTGATCGAAAGCTGGTGGAAGTCCCGGTTGGATTTAAATGGTTTGTTGATGGCCTGCATCACTGCCAGCTTGGCTTTGGCGGCGAAGAAAGTGCGGGTGCCTCTTTCTTAACCTTGGATGGACAGCCTTGGTCGACCGACAAAGACGGCATTATTCTGTGTTTACTGGCCGCTGAGATCCTCGCGGTGACCGGCATGACACCTCATGCTTACTATCAAACACTAGTGAATAAGCATGGCGATCCCGCCTATAACCGTTTACAAGCGGTGGCGAACAAGCAACAAAAGCAAGTGCTCAGTCAGTTGAGCCCCGAAATGGTGACCGCGGAGACGTTAGCGGGCGATATCATTACTGCAAAGTTGACTCACGCGCCAGGCAATGGTGAAGCGATTGGTGGCTTAAAAGTCGTCACTGACTCTGGATGGTTCGCTGCTCGGCCCTCTGGTACGGAAGAGATCTACAAGATCTATTGTGAGAGCTTTAAAGGTGAGGCGCACCTGCGCATGATCGAAAAAGAAGCGCAACAGATCGTGGATAACGTTTTTGCTGAGCAAGGGGTATAATACGCCAAATATCCCCTCGCGCGTTGTAAAGGCCGTACCGTTAAGGTGCGGCTTTTTTATGTGCGTCTGGCGGCCACTATACTTTAGGCGGTTGAGTTTGAGGCCAGTCCGGGGTGACGACAAACCAGGGCGTGAGATACTCATCAACCAAATGACAAGTGCGTGTCAGCGAAGCCAACGCCGCTGTATCAAAGCGGGGTAAAGTATGAAAATCAGGGATGCTCAACCACTGATCGCGTGATAAAGACGCATAACGACGGTCTTGGGGTAAGGCATCAGGCCAGCACCACCAACCGGTAATACAATCGAGATTGACGCTGGGTGCATCTGGGAGTGGTGCGTTTTGGTGAAACGGCTGGTACAAACGGCCGTGGATACACAGTCGCTTCTTTTGCGGTCGCCATTGTGGGTGGTCGGCTAAAAAGCGGGGATGATCGGACATAGCAAGCTGATGGTTCATCATACGCGCAGCTTTAATGTCTAATGCATCTTTAGCATTTGGACCCAGCCAGCGACCTTGATGGGCAAGATAAAACTTTACTGCGACTTCCCAGTGTTCGAGTTGCTCACCATTTTCAATCAAGAAATCCACGGCGCCAACCGTTTTACCTGCATCATTAATCTGTATCTCTTCAGCAACCACATTAAGGTGAGGTTGCTGTGCAATCAGGTTTGCTAATAGCCATTGGTAGTAAAAGCCAATGCGGTGTGGTCCGCGATAAGACATCTCTGCCAAGGTGTTATCAGCGACTTGCCACGTCGAGGTATTGACCATGGGGAAATCCGCTGAGGATAACAAAGGCGGTTGGGAGCGAATCCAAGCCATATCCTTTGCGATTTGCTGCCGACGGGCAAACAGTAGTGATGTCGTCATTGTAATTTTATTACCTTGTTAATCGATTGTATCGTCGTAGCTGAACGATTTTTGCGCTAATATGTAGTAAACATACTAAACGAATGATATACTTTTCTCACAACTGGTCAGATGAGTGAGGTTAGTCATGTATAAACCGTTCGATAAAACCCAAGTCGTTTTGCGTCGCAGCGCTGTTGTGGTTGCAGGTATTGTATGTGCGCCTACATTAGTGGTGCCACCTTTGGCATCGCGTATTTATAGTCATCTTCATCAAGTCTGGTTAAAAGATAGTACTAAGCCGGTCTGGCTGGCTGAGTCTGAGAAAGCGGGCGGTTTTTTATAAACATCACGCCTTACTGGTTGAGCGGCTAACGGAAACGTTAGCCGCTTTTTTATGTCGATTCCGCACGTTACACTAACATACAACATCTCAAAGCGACGAAAGAGACATCATGAATAACCTCGAACTCGAAGCAATCCTAAACGCAGAGCTAAAGCCCGACCAAATCAAAGACTATAGCCCGAATGGGCTACAAGTTGAGGGACGTGAGCAAGTACAAAAAGTGATTACCGGTGTCACGGCTTGCCAAGATCTGATCGATGCGGCGATTGAGCAGAATGCGGATGCCATCTTGGTACACCACGGTTACTTCTGGCGCGGTGAACCACAGCAAATTCGTGGCATGAAGTATCAACGGATCAAAGCGTTGATTGAAAATGGTATTAATTTATATGGCTACCATTTGCCGTTGGATATTCACCCTACCATGGGAAATAACGCACAGTTGGCTAAGCGATTGGGGATTGAGTTGATTGGCGGGTTAGAACCCGGTAACCCGGTGTCGATTCCTGTTTACGGAAAGCTATCGACGCCGATGACCTTAGCCCAGTTTGAACATCAAGTGGCGACGGTTCTAGCCCGAGCCCCTTTGGTTATTGATGGCGGCCACACCCGTCGTATTGAAACGGTCGGCTTATGCACGGGCGGTGCGCAAGACTTTATCGACTTAGCGGCTAGCCAGAATATGGATGCCTATCTTTCAGGTGAGGTATCAGAACGGACCACGTTCTCAGCGCGCGAGCAAGGTGTGCACTATATTGCCGCAGGCCATCATGCGACAGAGCGTTATGGTGTTAAAGCGCTGGGTGAGTGGTTGGCTGAACAGTATGGTTTAACGGTTGATTTTATTGATATCGACAACCCGGTATAAGTGATTGACGAAAACAAAAACGCCGCCTCGTTGGGCGGCGTTTTTCTGCAAGCAAGGTGTTAGTCTCGCTGTTTCATTGGTGTGAATTCACGTTGCGTGTAACCAGTATAGAGCTGACGCGGACGACCAATACGATTGTTGGGATCGGAGTGCATTTCATTCCAATGCGCAATCCAACCAATGGTTCGTGACATCGCAAAAATCACGGTAAACATTGACGTTGGAATACCAATCGCTTTGAGGATGATGCCCGAGTAGAAGTCTACATTCGGATACAGTTTCTTGTCGATAAAGTAATCATCAGACAGTGCAATACGCTCGAGCTCCATCGCCACATCGAGCAGTGGGTCTTGGATACTCAGTTCTTCCAATACTTCATGACAAGCTTCGCGCATCACAGTAGCGCGAGGATCGTAGTTTTTATACACCCGGTGTCCAAAGCCCATCAAACGGAAAGGATCATCCTTGTCTTTTGCTCGGCCAATAAACTCAGGAATGTTATCGACATGACCGATTTCTTCCAGCATGCGCAAGCAGGCCTCATTGGCGCCACCGTGAGCTGGCCCCCAAAGTGACGCGATCCCCGCGGCAATACACGCGAATGGGTTAGCGCCTGAAGAGCCGGCTAGACGGACCGTCGAAGTGGACGCATTCTGCTCATGATCGGCATGCAGCGTAAAGATTTTGTCCATTGCACGCGCAACTACTGGGTTAACTTCATATTCTTCACAAGGTGTTGCAAACATCATGTGGAGGAAGTTCTCTGCGTAATCTAGGTCGTTGCGCGGATAGATGAATGGCTGGCCAATCGAGTACTTGTAACACATTGCCGCGAGTGTCGGCATTTTAGAGAGCAATCGGAAGGCGGTGATTTCGCGGTGCTGGTCGTTATTGATATCCAGTGAGTCGTGGTAGAAAGCAGCCAGTGCACCGACGACACCGACCATGACGGCCATTGGGTGAGCGTCACGACGGAACCCGTGGAAGAAACTCGCGATTTGCTCATGTACCATGGTGTGGCGCACGATTAACGAGCGGAATTCTTCATATTGCTTTTTCGTAGGGACTTCACCGTAAAGAAGGATATAACAGACTTCTAAGTAATCAGCGTTATTGGCGAGTTGATCAATAGGGTAACCGCGATGCAGCAAAACGCCTGCAGCGCCATCAATGTAGGTGATTTGCGATTCACATGATGCCGTGGCGACAAAGCCCGGATCAAAGGTGAAATATCCATTTGCACCTAATGCACGTACGTCCAAGACCTCTGGCCCGACAGTGCCCCCCATGATCGGCAGTTCGATTGGTGCTTGCCCTTCAATATGTAGGGTAGCTTTCTTCTCTGCCATAACAATCTCCTTTGTTATTTTATAATCCCATCCAGGATACGGACCCGACCGTTTTACCGATCGGCCTAGGTGATGTCAATTTTTAACCTAACGATGTGTGCGCGAGTTAATAACTTATTTGCAATGCGGGTTAAATATCTGTTGTGAGATTCCTGTCAATTTTGAGCGTTTGTAATTGCTTGTTACGCCGCGTATACTTTTGCGAGGTCTCTGGGCATATCAGTATCCTAGAGCGTTTAGGGGCTCAAACACCTTTCTAAATTGACGTGATCCATTTGCTCAAAGTTGCAGTTAATAGCAATAAGGTACGCAAAGCACGTTACACAGATGTTGCAGGTCTTACGCTTTGAGTACTGAGGTTCAGAGAGTGTAAATAACTATAAATGCTCAATGGAGCTGAGTGGGCAATATCGTGAAAGAAAGAAAGTCAAGACCCGTAAACCTCGACATTAAGACCATTCGTTTCCCCATCACAGCGATTGCGTCTATCATGCATCGAGTAGCAGGTGTCATCACCTTCGTCTCGATCGCCATCCTATTGTGGCTGCTTAGCCTGTCTCTCTCTTCACCCAGCGGTTTTGAAACTGCGTCTGCCATCGTCGATAGCTTCTTCGTTAAGTTTGTCCTTTGGGGCATCCTCACGGCGCTTGCCTATCACATCGTAGGTGGTATCCGCCACCTCATGCAGGATATCGGTTATTTTGAAGAGTTAGAAACGGGTGCGAAAAGCGCTCAGGTGGCATTTGCATTGACCGGCGTGTTGTCTGTACTGGCGGGGATTTTGGTATGGTAACGAAAAACATTTCATCGGTGGGGCGTAATGGTGTACATGATTTTGTACTCATTCGGGCCACTGCGATTATCATCACACTTTACACACTTTATATGGTGGGATTTGCTGCATTTGGGCCGGACATTACGTACGCCTCATGGACAGCTTTTTTTGGCCAAACCAGCACGAAGGTTTTTACCATGCTGGCACTGGTGTCGATTCTCATTCACGGATGGATCGGTATGTGGCAAGTGCTAACTGACTACATCAAGCCTGCCTTGCTGCGTGGCCTCCTTCAATTGGGTGTAGTTGCCTTGCTGCTGATCTATGTGTTTGCCGGTTTCTTTGTACTGTGGGGTGTGTAAGTGAGTATTCCAGTTCGCGAATTTGACGCAATCGTTATTGGCGCAGGTGGTGCAGGTATGCGCGCCGCCCTGCAAATTTCTGAACAAGGCCTGTCTTGTGCGTTGTTATCAAAAGTCTTTCCGACTCGTTCTCACACTGTATCTGCGCAGGGTGGTATTACGGTGGCACTGGGTAACTCACACAAGGATAATTGGCAATGGCACATGTATGACACGGTGAAAGGGTCGGATTATATCGGAGACCAAAACGCCATCGAGTATATGTGTAAAACCGGCCCGCAATCGGTCATTGAACTCGAAAAAATGGGCCTACCGTTTTCGCGCTTTGAAAACGGCTCTATCTATCAGCGTCCGTTTGGTGGCCAATCGAAAGAGTTTGGCGGTGAACAGGCGGCACGTACAGCCGCAGCGGCAGACCGAACCGGTCATGCATTGCTTCACACGCTGTACCAGCAAAACATCAAGAACAAAACCACTATCTTCTCTGAATGGTATGCCCTCGACTTGGTGAAAAACCAAGACGGTGCGGTGGTTGGTGCCACCGCGATGTGCATGGAAACTGGTGAGATTTGCTATTTCAAATCGAAAGCTACCGTGCTTGCAACGGGCGGTGCGGGGCGTATTTATCAATCCACCACCAATGCGCACATCAACACGGGTGACGGTGTCGGTATGGCGTTGCGCGCAGGCGTTCCGATGCAAGACATGGAAATGTGGCAGTTCCACCCAACAGGGATTGCTGGTGCCGGTGTCTTGGTGACCGAAGGGTGCCGTGGTGAAGGTGGCTATTTGCTTAATAAAGACGGCGAACGCTTTATGGAGCGTTACGCGCCGAACGCAAAAGACCTTGCTGGTCGTGATGTGGTTGCACGCTCAATGATGATCGAAATCCGAGAAGGCCGAGGTTGTGACGGCCCTTGGGGTCCACACATCAAGCTTAAGCTAGACCACTTGGGTAAGGATGTTCTTGAATCACGCTTGCCAGGTATCTTGGATCTGTCTCGTACCTTTGCGCACGTGGATCCGGTCAAAGAGCCAATTCCAGTCATTCCAACCTGCCACTACATGATGGGCGGTATTCCAACGCAAGTGTCTGGTCAAGCGATCAAACAAGATCCAATGGGACACGACGTTGAAGTACAAGGCCTGTTTGCCTGTGGTGAGATCGCCAGCGTGTCTGTCCATGGCGCAAACCGTTTGGGCGGCAACTCATTGCTTGATCTGGTGGTCTTTGGCCGTGCAACGGGTCTACACCTTGGTGAAACCTTGGCCGCGCAAGTTGAAGCGCGTGATGCAAGCGAATCTGATATTGAAGCCTCTTTAGCGCGCTTGAACCGCTGGAACAGCACGCAAAAAGGCGAAGACCCTGTAGAAATCCGTAAAGATCTCCAAGCGNGTATTCCGCGAAGGTGAGGCGATGGAAAAAGGCCTCAAAGAACTGCAAGAAATCCGTGAACGTTTGAAAGTCGCACGATTGGACGATACGTCGACTGAGTTCAACACTCAGCGTATCGAGTGTTTGGAGCTGGAGAACCTGATGGAAACCGCGTATTCAACAGCGGTAGCGGCAAACTATCGTACCGAAAGCCGTGGCGCTCATGCACGCTTTGATTATCAAGAGCGTGATGATGAGAACTGGCTATGCCACTCCATCTACAATCCAGAAACGGAATCTATGTCGAAGCGCGACGTCAACATGGCGCCAGTGCATCGTGACGCTTTCCCACCGAAAGCGCGTACTTACTAAGGGGGTCGAAAACGATGAACGTTAAGTTTTCAGTCTATCGCTACAATCCAGATGTGGACGATGCGCCATATATGAAGGATTACACGCTCGACGTGCCTGAAGGGTCGGACATGATGCTATTGGACGCGCTCATTCAACTAAAAGAGCAAGATCCGACGTTAGCATTCCGTCGCTCATGTCGCGAAGGTGTGTGCGGTTCGGACGGCGTGAACATGAATGGTAAGAATGGATTGGCGTGTATCACGCCACTCTCATCACTGATGGACAAATCAGAAATTGTGATCCGTCCATTGCCCGGTTTGCCCGTTGTTCGTGACCTTATCATCGATATGAGTCAGTTCTATGAGAACTACGAGCGGGTTAAACCTTACTTAATTAACGATGACACACCGCCATCACGTGAGAACTTACAAGCCCCTGAGGACCGCGCGGAGTTAGACGGCTTGTATGAGTGCATCATGTGTGCGTGTTGCAGCACCTCTTGCCCTTCTTTCTGGTGGAACCCAGATAAATTTGTGGGACCGGCGGGGCTGCTCGCCGCGTACCGTTGGTTAGCGGATAGCCGTGATACCGCGACCGAAGAGCGCTTATCTGATCTGGACGACGCTTTTAGTGTCTTCCGTTGCCACGGTATCATGAACTGTGTCAGTGTGTGTCCTAAGGGCTTGAACCCAACGAAAGCAATTGGACACATTAAGTCGATGCTGATTCAGCGTGGCGTTTAAAACGCTTTCGTACATTAACGTGAACTATAAAGCCCCGTCTACGGACGGGGCTAAATAACAGGTAACCCGGCTTAGAACCGGTGTTTGGATAAATAACTAGTGGTTAAGGGATAACAATGCAAAATGGCGTGATGAAGGCTTGGATGGAGTCTTCTCATTTGGCTGGCGCCAATGCAACTTACGTAGAAGACCTCTACGAACTGTACCTCAGTGACCCGGAGTTAGTTGATCAAGAATGGAGAGCGGTCTTTGACCAACTACCAGCGGTGAATGAAACCGCGGTAGAACAACCCCACTCTCGCGTTCGTGATTACTTTCGACGCTTAGCTACCGAGACAGCGCGTGCAAATGCCTCAGTCAATGACCCCGACGTAGACGCGAAACAAGTCAAAGTCCTTCAACTTATTAACGCATTTCGTTTCCGCGGCCATCAGCAGGCCAATCTTGACCCGCTGGGTTTATGGAAGCGTAATCAAGTACCCGATCTATCACCTGCTTTCCACTCGCTTAACGAGCAGGATTTCAACGAAAACTTCAATGTCGGCTCATTTGCAATTGGTAAAGACAATATGCAGCTGGGCGAGCTTTATGAAGCACTGCAGAAGACCTATTGTGGGTCTATCGGTGCTGAATATATGCATATTACTGACACGGAAGAGAAACGTTGGATCCAAAGCCGATTAGAGTCTGTGGTTGGGCAGCCGCAATTCAACGAACAAGAAAAGCTGACCTTCCTAGAAGAACTGACCGCGGCTGAAGGGCTAGAGCGCTATTTGGGCGCGAAATTCCCAGGCGCAAAGCGCTTCTCTCTCGAAGGTGGGGATGCACTGATCCCGATGCTTAAAGAGCTCATCCGCCACGCTGGTGGTAAAGGTGCTCGTGAAGTGGTGGTCGGTATGGCTCACCGCGGCCGCTTGAACGTGTTGGTGAATGTGCTGGGTAAAAAGCCGTCAGAACTTTTTGACGAGTTTGCGGGTAAACAGGACGAAACCTGGGGCACCGGTGATGTGAAATATCACCAAGGCTTCTCGTCTGATTTTGCCACGCCAGGCGGTGATGTGCATTTAGCGCTTGCCTTCAACCCATCTCACCTTGAGATCGTCAACCCTGTGGTTATGGGCTCAGTCCGAGCACGTCAAGATCGTCTTGAAGACGCCACCGGTTCGAGTGTCTTACCGATCACGATTCATGGTGATGCGGCGATTGCCGGCCAAGGGGTGGTGCAAGAGACCTTTAACATGTCTCAAGCGCGTGGTTTCCAAGTTGGTGGCACGGTACGTATCGTCATCAATAACCAGATCGGTTTTACCACCTCGAACCCAGCCGATTCTCGTTCTACGCAATACTGTACCGATATTGCCAAAATGGTGCAGGCGCCAATCTTCCACGTAAACGCGGATGATCCTGAAGCTGTTGCCTTTGTTTCTCGCTTAGCGCTTGATTTCCGTAACGAATTCCAGCGTGATGTGGTCATTGACTTGGTGTGTTATCGCCGTCACGGTCACAACGAAGCGGATGAGCCCAACGCGACACAGCCTATGATGTACCAAAAGATCAAGAAGCATCCGACACCGCGTAAGCTTTATGCGGACGTTCTTGATCAGCAGGGTGTTGCGAATCTTGAGAAAGCGACCGAGCTTATCAACGAGTATCGCGATGCGCTTGACCGCGGTGAATGTGTGGTCAAAGAATGGCGCCCGATGGCGTTGCACTCGGTTGATTGGACCCCTTACCTTGGGCACGATTGGACCGTAGAGTGGGCGAATAAGTTTGATGCTAAGCGTCTGAAAGAACTCGGCCATCGGATTTGCCAATTGCCAGAAAGCCACAAGCTTCATAGCCGTGTCGCCAAGCTTTATAACGATCGTAAAGCCATGGTGGAAGGTGAGAAAAAGCTAGATTGGGGTATGGCGGAAACCTTGGCGTATGCGACGCTGGTGGATGATGGTAAACGTATCCGTATTACCGGCCAAGACTCCGGGCGAGGTACCTTCTTCCACCGTCATGCGGTCTTACACAATCAAACCGACGGCAGTACCTATTTGCCACTGGCGAATATTCACGATAAACAAGGGCCATTCCAAGTGTTTGACTCTGTGTTGTCTGAAGAGGCGGTTCTCGCGTTCGAATATGGCTACGCGACGGCAGAGCCTGGTGGTCTCACCGTTTGGGAAGCACAGTTTGGTGATTTTGCCAACGGTGCGCAAGTGGTGATTGATCAGTTCATCAGCTCTGGGGAACAAAAATGGCGCCGTATGTGCGGATTAACCATGCTGTTGCCTCACGGCTATGAAGGACAAGGCCCAGAGCACTCATCGGCGCGTCTTGAACGCTATCTACAGCTGTGTGCCGAACAAAACATGCAAGTGGTCGTACCCTCAACGCCTGCACAGGTCTATCACATGCTGCGTCGCCAAGTGGTTCGTCCCATGCGTCGTCCGTTGATTGTAATGTCGCCTAAGTCGCTGTTGCGCCACCCGCTGTGTGTGTCGAGCCTTGAAGACTTATCTGATGGTGATTTCCTCCCCGCAATTGGCGAGATGGATGAGCTGGATGCGAACAAGGTTGAACGCGTCGTCATGTGCGCAGGCAAGGTGTATTACGACCTATTGGAAACGCGTCGCAAGTCGGAAATCGATAATGTGGCGATTATCCGTATTGAGCAGCTTTATCCGTTCCCATTGGATGCGGTGAAAGACGCTATCGCTCCTTACACTAATGCGAAGGACTTTGTGTGGTGCCAAGAAGAGCCTCAAAACCAAGGGGCTTGGTATAGCAGCCAACACAATTTCCGTGCGGCGATTCCAGATGATGCTACCTTAACCTACGCAGGACGAGAGGCATCAGCATCGCCAGCGGTAGGCTATATGTCCGTACACCAGAAACAACAAAAAGCGTTAGTCGAAGACGCTCTGACCCTCAAGTAAGAACTAGAACATTAAGGATAACTACGATATGACAATCGAAATTCTGGTTCCCGATTTACCCGAATCTGTGGCTGACGCAACGATTGCCACATGGCACAAACAGCCAGGTGACTCGGTAACCCGTGACGAAGTACTGGTTGATATTGAAACGGATAAAGTGGTACTGGAAGTGCCCGCGCCTGCTGATGGCGTGTTGGAGTCAATCATTGAAGATGAAGGGTCAACCGTGTTGGCGAAACAAGCCATCGCGAAGTTGAAAGAAGGCGCTGTGGCAGGAGAGCCGACCAAAGACGTGCCTGCTGAATCAGAAGCGTCACCGGATAAGCGCCATACAGCATCACTGGAAGAAGAATCTAATGATGCACTGAGCCCAGCCGTGCGTCGCTTACTGGCCGAGCATGATATCTCTCCTGATGCGGTGAAAGGCACAGGTGTGGGTGGGCGTATTACCCGAGAAGATGTTGATGCTTACCTGAAGAACAAGCCAAAAGGTGGCGAGCAAGACAAACCTGCACAAGACGTTCCTGCAGTGGCTGAGCGCGGTGAAAAACGTGTGCCAATGACACGTTTGCGTAAGCGTGTTGCTGAGCGCTTGTTAGAAGCGAAAAACAGTACCGCGATGTTGACCACGTTCAACGAAGTCAACATGAAGCCGATTATGGAACTGCGTAAGCAGTATCGTGATAGCTTCGAAAAACGCCATGATATTCGCCTTGGCTTTATGTCTTTCTATGTGAAGGCAGTGGTTGAAGCGCTCAAGCGTTACCCTGAAGTGAATGCGTCTATCGACGGTGATGATATCGTTTATCACAACTACTTCGATGTGAGCATGGCAGTATCAACACCACGCGGTTTGGTCACACCAGTGCTGCGTGATTGCGATAAGCTAGGCTTCGCAGATATCGAGAAAGGGATCCGTGATCTCGCGGTCAAAGGCCGAGACGGTAAGCTAACCGTTGATGAGCTAACTGGGGGTAACTTTACGATCACTAACGGTGGGGTATTTGGCTCGCTGATGTCGACGCCAATTATTAACCCACCTCAGGCAGCCATTCTTGGTATGCACAAAATTCAAGACCGCCCAATGGCGGTAGATGGCAAGGTAGAGATCCTACCAATGATGTACTTGGCGCTTTCCTACGATCACCGTCTGATTGACGGCCGTGAATCGGTTGGCTTCCTGGTTACCATCAAAGAGCTTCTTGAAGACCCAACACGTCTGCTATTGGACGTTTAACTGATTGGCCAGTACGTGATGTACTGGCTGTCAGCCGAGGGGACGGAGTCCCCTCATTTGGAAAGCACAAAGACACAATAATGGACATTAACACGGATAGAACATCATGAATCTGCACGAATATCAGTCAAAGCAGCTGTTCGCTGAATATGGTCTACCAGTTTCAGAGGGCTATGCTTGCGACACACCACAAGAAGCTGCCGAAGCAGCCGACAAAATTGGTGGCGACAAATGGGTCGTCAAATGTCAGGTCCACGCGGGCGGTCGCGGTAAAGCGGGCGGCGTAAAACTGGCTTCCTCTAAAGAACAAATTCGCGAGTTCGCACAACAATGGCTAGGTAAAAACCTCGTTACTTACCAAACAGATGCGAATGGCCAACCGGTTAGCAAAATTCTTGTTGAATCCTGCACTGATATCGCCAAAGAGCTATATCTCGGTGCGGTCGTTGACCGTGGCTCACGTCGCGTGGTTTTCATGGCGTCAACAGAAGGCGGTGTGGAAATTGAGAAAGTGGCGGAAGAGACGCCTGAATTAATACACAAAGCATCGATTGATCCTTTAGTTGGACCTCAGCCTTATCAAGGCCGTCAACTGGCATTTAAATTGGGTCTTGAAGGTGAGCAAATCAAACAGTTCACCAAGATCTTTATGGGGATTGCACAGCTGTTTCTTGATAAAGACGTCGCATTGGTTGAAGTGAACCCATTGGTGATTACGGATCAGGGTAACCTGCACTGCTTGGATGCAAAACTGTCGATTGATAGCAATGCGGTCTATCGCCAGCCACAGGTTCGCGCGATGCACGACCCAAGCCAAGAAGACGCCCGTGAGGCGCATGCGGCACAGTGGGAACTGAACTACGTTGCTCTCGATGGAAACATTGGCTGCATGGTCAATGGTGCAGGTCTTGCGATGGGCACCATGGATATTGTTAATCTGCACGGCGGTAGCCCTGCTAACTTCTTGGATGTCGGCGGTGGCGCGACGAAAGAGCGTGTGACTGAAGCATTCAAGATTATCCTGTCTGACAGCAATGTGAAGGCAGTATTGGTGAATATCTTCGGCGGCATCGTTCGCTGTGACTTGATTGCTGACGGCATCATTGGCGCAGTAGAAGAAGTGGGCGTGAAAGTGCCTGTTGTCGTTCGCCTAGAGGGCAATAATGCCGAAGTAGGTGCGAAGAAACTAGCCGATAGCGGCTTGAACATCATCGCGGCCACCTCACTCACAGAAGCCGCACAGAAAGTCGTTGCTGCAGCGGAGGGTAAATAACAATGTCAGTGCTGATTAATAAAGACACCAAAGTCATCTGTCAGGGCTTTACGGGTGGACAGGGTACCTTCCACTCTGAGCAGGCGATCGAATACGGTACGCAAATGGTTGGCGGGGTATCTCCTGGTAAAGGGGGAACCACCCATCTTGGTTTGCCGGTGTTTAACACAGTGGCAGAAGCCGTGGAATCAACGGGTGCAACGGCATCGGTGATCTACGTGCCAGCACCATTTTGTAAAGATGCGATCCTCGAAGCAGTTGATGCGGGTATTGATCTGATTGTGTGTATCACCGAAGGGATCCCAACGCTGGATATGCTGGAAGTGAAAGTGAAGCTTGATGAAGCTGGCGTTCGCATGATTGGTCCAAACTGTCCAGGCGTGATCACCCCGGGTGAATGTAAGATTGGCATCATGCCAGGTCATATCCATAAGCCGGGTAAGGTCGGTATCGTGTCACGCTCAGGTACCTTGACCTATGAAGCGGTGAAGCAGACTACGGACGAAGGCTTTGGCCAGTCAACCTGTGTGGGGATTGGTGGCGATCCTATTCCAGGTTCTAACTTTATCGACATCCTCGAAATGTTCGAAAAAGATCCAGCGACTGAAGCGATTGTCATGATTGGTGAAATCGGTGGTACCGCTGAAGAAGAAGCGGCGGCTTACATTAAAGAGCATGTCACCAAACCTGTTGTTTCTTACATTGCCGGTGTTACCGCACCTCCGGGTAAACGCATGGGCCATGCGGGTGCGATCATCTCTGGTGGTAAAGGAACCGCCGATGACAAATTTGCAGCACTTGAAGCTGCAGGCGTCACCACAGTGAAAAGTTTGGCAGAAATCGGTCAAGCATTGCGCGACAAAACTGGATGGTAAAAACGCCGTTGTAGCATGATGATAAGCCGCTCAGTTGAGCGGCTTTTTTGTATTGTCTGAGCACAAGGCTAACAGAATGGATGAGTCGCTAGCGGCGCCGAATAGGGATCAGTTGGCTCAGCATAAATACACCTGCGGCCGCAACCACGACCGATGGACCAGCCGGCGTATCGTAAAACCAAGAGCCCGCCATACCGAGAAAAACGGCGCCCATACCAATTAAACTCGCCAATGATGCCATTTGCTCGGGCGTGGCAGAGAGACGTCGCGCTGTCGCTGCGGGAATGATTAGCATCGACGTAATGATCAAGGCGCCAACAAATTTCATCGCCAGTGCAATCACAAGCCCGATAAGCAGCATGAGCAGCAGCCGTAAGCGTTCTACATCAATACCCTCAACTTGAGCCAGCTCTTCGCTGACGGTCATCGAGAGTAAAGGTTCCCAGTAATAGGCCAACACCGCAAATGTGAAGCAAGCACCAATCGCTAACCAGGTTAAATCGGTATAGGTTACGGCCAATAAGTCCCCAAACAGATACGCCATTAAATCCACGCGCACCGTATCAAGAAAGCTGACTGCAACGAGCCCTAACGATAAAGCACTGTGCGCCAAAATACCGAGCAGAGTATCAGTGGCGACCAAATGCTGGCGCTGTAAACCAACTAGCACAATAGCAAGTAACAGACAGGTTGCGATAAGCGCAAGATTAAGGTCAATTTGCAACAAAAAGCCGACGGCGAGCCCAAGCAACGACGCATGGGCGAGGGTATCACCAAAATAGGCCATTCGACGCCATACCACAAAAGAGCCCAGTGGACCTGCAATGGCGGCAATCAGCACTCCTCCTAGAATTGGTGCCATTAAAAACTCAATCATGCTGGTGTTCCTGATGTTGGCAGCCATTAACGGGCTGTCCAGATAAATCGTGATCGTGATTGTGATGGTGGTGATACAAAGCAAGCTGTTCGCTGGTTTGGCGACCGAACATCGCGACATAAGAGGGATGTTGAGAAATCGCATCAGGCGCCCCTGAGCAACACACATGGTGCTGCAAACAGATCACCTCATCGGTTTTCGCCATCACTAAATGCAGGTCGTGTGAGACCATCAAAACGGCGCAGCTGAGTGTGTCGCGCAGCGTCGCGATAAGGCTATACATTTCAAGCTGGCCACTGACATCCACACCTTGCACGGGTTCATCCAGTACCAAAAGATCGGGGGATTTAAGGATCGCACGGGCAAGCAATACCCGCTGGGTTTCCCCGCCGGACAAGGTATGCATGTTAGAAAATTGCAGTGCGGCCGCATTGACGGTGCTTAGCGCTTGCGTAATTTGCGCGTTGGTGTAGCGCGTCCCTAAGCGGATAAATCGGTCGACCGTCAAGGGTAGTGTTTGGTTAAGCTGAAGCTTTTGTGGCACATAACCGATCTTTAATCCTTTTTTAAGCCTCACAGCGCCTTGGCTGGGTTTAACCAAGCCAATCAGTGTTTTTACAAGGGTGGATTTTCCCGCGCCATTAGGGCCAATCAATGTGGTGATATTGCCGCGTTTTAAGTCTAGCGACACATTATCCAGAACCTGGCGGCCGTTATAGGTCACCGTCACCGCATCGAGGGTGACTAGCGAGTCAGTCATAGTGAAAAAAGCATTGTGAATTGGAATTGTTATATTATAACATTTCGCATCGCTGATGAAACTGATTAATTGGGGTAAACCATGGGTGTGCGTGTTATTGGACTATTTTTTGCGCTGTTACTGGCCTTGCCAGCGCAGGCTGTCACTGTGATGACCACGATTAAGCCGGTGCAGCTGATTGCAAAAGGGTTAGTCGCAGATGACGATACGGTAGAGGTGTTACTCCCGCCTGGTGCATCACCACACGGTTATGCGCTAAAACCCTCTGATATTCGCAATTTGAAAGCGGCTGATTTGACAGTTTGGGTGGGACCGGAGCTTGAATTATTCTTGAGTAAACTTTTGCAAGAGCAGCCCAATGTATTAACCCTCACTCAAGTAGAGGGGATCCCGCTTCGTCATTATGACGGGGAAGCAGAAACCCACCATCATGGCCACGACCATGACCACCATGGTATCGACCCTCATATTTGGCTGGGTCCCGAGTCGGCACGTGTCGCAGCGCGGGCGATTACTCAAGCCTTGATAACAACTGCGCCCGAAAAGGCTGACCAATACCGCGCTAAATTAGCCATTTTTAACGCCCAGCTGGATGAGACAGTAACCGATATTCATGCGGCATTGGCACAACGCCAGCAAAGTGGATATTTCGTATTTCATGATGCGTACGGTTACTTTGAACAAGCATTTGGTTTGAAGAAAACGGGCCACTTTACCGTCGATCCCAGCCAAAAACCGGGCGCAAAGACCTTAGTAACTATCCGGAGAGGATTGCTAAATCATGACGCGACCTGTATCTTCACCGAGCCGCAGTTTAATCCCTCACTGGTCGATGCTGTGACCCGAAACGATGACGTTACTGTGATTGCTTTGGATCCGTTGGCAACTGCTATTCGAGTTGCGCCTGATGGTTATCAGGTTTTTTTGAAAGATATGGGAAACCGCTTCGCACGTTGTTTAAAGCATGAAACTACTCACTAACTGGTTAGCCGCGACCGCTCGGCTACCTCGCCAGCACAAGCTGGCGCTCGCCTCATTATCGTTACTCGTTGCTGCCGCACTCATGTGGCAGCCACATCCTTTTACACATCACGATGAACGTCGCTCATTACCGCTAATCGATGAGCAACAGGCATCGATGCCGCTAGAAAACAGTGAGCCGATTGAAGTTGGTCTAGACGCTGATGATCCCGCACTGACAGTGCCTGAAGATGCTCTCGAGCAAGATATCACTTCAGAAGCGGCCCGCATTCACACCCACACGGTTGCCTCTGGTGATACCTTGGGTGCGATTTTTTCACAGTATGGTCTACCGCTCCGTCAGATGTACCAGATCCTCGATGTGAATCAGAAAGCAGGCGATCTTCGGCTTGGACAAAAAATTGATTGGCAAATTGATGATGAGGGACAGCTTTCGTCACTCACTGTCTATCAATCGATTAAATATCGGGATCAATATGTCTTCGGTGCGGATGGGGTGAGCTACGAGCAACTTGAAACGACCGGAGTCTACGAGCAAGTCACTCTGTCGGGCCGCGTCACAAGTAGTTTTTACCAGCAAGCGCGACAAGCAGGGTTGACGCCTAACCAAATTCAGAACTTAGTCTCAGCCCTGCAATGGCGCTTTGACTTTGGTGCTGAGTCTCATCGTGGGGATCGCTTTTCAGTATTGGTCAACAAAGAGTTTATCGATAATAAAGCGGTATCGTCTGGCGAAGTGATGGCGATGCTTTATCAAGCGGGCGATCGAGATATCTTTGTCTACCGTCACACCGATGGTCGCTTCTATGATGAGCAGGGCCATAGTTAGGCAACTATGTCGTGATCAAACATGGTCGCGAATACTCGACTCGCTATTTGCACCTTCACCGTATTTTAGTGAAGCCGGGTGATCACGTCTCTATGGGGCAAAAAATCGCATTGAGTGGTAACACTGGACGCTCGACCGGCCCTCATTTGCATTTTGAGCTGATTAAATATGGCCATCCAGTGAATGCCATGAAGGTGCCTTTACCTGAAGCGCATCCGGTGCCGCGTAGCGAGCAAGACGACTTCAAGCGTCAAGCAAGACGCGCTCATCAGCAGCTGTCTCAAGTTCTTAACAGCTAATAAATCTCAAGAATGTGAGGCCTAGCTCACATTGAGGGTCGCAGGGTTCCATTTTGTATGGTTACACAGGATGATACCCGTCTTAATTTTGCGACCCTTATTCCTCTCTTAGTTGCATGAAACGCCTATTGCTCTGCCTGATTTGGGTAATTAGCACTTTTTTCTGTCTGCCTTTGCAGGCACATCATGGGTTGGAAACCTCGTTCCAAGCCTATCCGGGCTTGCAGGCGGTCGCGAACGTGCGTGACATCGCCTACCAGCCGGGCGGTGGCGTCTGGTTGCTTAATCATCAAGGAGAGGTCGTTTTTTTTGACGGTCACCAAACCCATCCACTCAGTGATGTGCTCAGTCTGCCCGAAGAAAAAGTAACGGCGATTGCCTTTGCGCATGATGCCCTTTGGATGGCAGGGCAGAACTTTATTTATCGCTACCAATCGGGACAGCATATTGTCACACGTTATCGCCTGCCACAGACAGTGTTGGCTCGCCAATCGGATGCACAGTCACGACTTGCAAATATAAACGGTGAACTTTGGCATATTAGTGACGGTCAACTCAGCCGCTATGTGGTGGAAGATAACAGCTTTTCAATTTGGCGCGCAGGACAATGGCGAGCAGAGCTGACTTGGATGACGAACGAGCATCGCTTGATTGCCATCGGCCAAGCGCTCTACCAAGTCAGTGAGCAAGGCATTCACCAGATACGCCGCTTCAACTCTCCGATAACTGCGATCACAGGGCAAGACTCGCGGGCTTGGGTGAGCACCCACAATGCGGTGTATTTACTTGCTCTCGATGAAGACTCAGTGACGGGGCAGCATATACTGACGCAGCAGGGTGGGTTTCATTATCTTGCCTCAGGGGCGGGAGGCGTTTGGGCTGCTAATGAGCAAGGGCTTTTTCTCCTGTCACTCGATGGGAGTGCATCACCGGTATGGACGCCGGGTCAGAGTACAATAGATGGCACACGGGTGACCTTTTTACGCGCCGATGCCGAAGGGGGAATTTGGTTTTCCACCGACCAGTCATTACGTTATCGCGCAGCCGGACAGCGCTGGATTGCGCATCAGCATGGTCCATTTCCACAAGCGATCACCCAAGGCTTTTCAAAGGCCAGTGACCCTTGGCTGCTAAGAGGTCGTCATTGGCGTGATTTGAATGGTCGTTGGTTGGCGCGTATGCCAGATCAAAACGGCGATAAGATCAAGAGTGCTGCACGACAAGCGACACAGTTGTGGTGGTCGACAGAAAATGGTGTGGCTGGCTTAGACACCCGAACCGGTTCGCGTTTAACGCTCCCAGAACCTGTTGCCAACTTCGCTGCTGAGCACTTGTATACCGATGCGGCAGGGACGCTTTGGTTGGCAAAAGGGCCTCAGCTAATCCGTTACTGGCCGGCTTCAGAAACGGTTGTTGACTACGGAACCGGATGGCAAGTGGACGAGGGTGACGTTGAAGGGTTTTATGATGATGGCCGCGGTAGCGTTTGGATCCGTCAGCAGCAAGGTTTGACACGTTATCGAGATGGGCAGTTTCAAGCGATTCGGTTACCTGTCTCTCTCTTGCCGTTGTCTGATTTGTATAGCGATGAACGGGGCCGCCTTTGGCTCGCCAGTGCGCAAGGCATTTATCAGTATGACCATACCACACCGGATACGGTGTCGGCGGCCTATCTGTCGTTAAACAATGAGCAGTTTCATTGTATTACCGGTAATAAGGACGGTGTTTGGGCGTACAGCAATCAAGCTATCGTCCATATAGCACCAAGAGGCGTTGTGCGCACATTCCGACTACCTACGCCAATGGGACAGGTGGTGTGTCGCGTATCCAATCCGCATCAGTTGACCATTTTTTCCGGCGCTGAGCGTTTTGTGATTAATACTGATCAACTTGCGTTCTCACTACGAAAACCGCCGAAGGTTGTGATTGGCGCTGTGTGGCAACAGGACAGACGTTGGCGTATTGCACCGCGCCAGCAAACGGCAATGACATTGCTAGAAAACAATCCGACTCAGCTTGAATGGGGAAGTTGGCCACCCGAGCGGCAGGTCAGTCGTGTCCACTATCAGCTGATCGCGAAGCGCCATCCGGGAAACCCAATGGCTGGCCAGCTTGCCGCATGGCAACAAACCAGTAGCGATACCATTACGCTGGCGAATATGGCAGGGGGAGAGTATCAGCTGCGCATTGCCATTCCTCGCGATGGTGCGTCGCATACGGTGTTGAATCTTGATATTTCTCTTCCCATGTTGCCACACATGATGAGTGGGGCCATCCTTGCTGTCTTTGTGAGTATTGTGTTGTTAGCGGTTGGATTAGCGTTTAAACAGCGCTATCAGGCCCGACAACAAAGCAAGCGTCTTCAACAACATCGCACAACACAGCCAGTTTTTGGTCCCATCGCGGCTCAACCTGACGCTGTTGTCGTCGAGATGAAGGGGCATCACGCTAAACGCCGCGCTCAGTGTCAACAGCTGCGTTCCGCATGGATATCGCGTTTTATGCAAGCGGTGGAAAACGGCTTTACCAATCCTGACTTTTCTACCCATGAGCTGGCTGCCGCGTTAGCGATGTCGGAACGGAACTTACAACGCAAATGTCGCCAGTATTTTCATATCACGGTCACCAGCTATATCACCCAAAAGCGATTGACCTATGCGAGCGGGTTGTTAAAACAAGGGATGAGTATTACTGAGACCGCCGAAGCGTGCGGATATCGTGACCCGGCGTATTTCAGTCAGCGATTTAAAGGATACTTTGGTGTGAGCCCCTCACAGTATCGTGATCGCATCCTCCCTCAAGTACTCACTAGCCCAACCGATTAAATCTGCTACGCCAACAAGGTATATACATGCCTGTGCCTGTCTGGCAGTGACCTGTATTGGAATTTATACCTAAAGGAAAAAGGAACGTGGTATGACCGGGGAGACCATACCACGGGTGTCAACGACACCTTCGCTTGCTGCCGGGGGCGGAGCGGACACTCCACCCGGTTGAAAAGGTTATGAAAGAGTCACTAATGTAGCCTGTGTGGTTCAGGAAGGGTTAGGAGAATTCCGCCATCTTTCGTTAAAAGCGCAATGCTTTTTAAATAACTGAAATTCATGGTTTTTATCGCTATGTTTTTCTATTTTGACGAAAATAACGAAGCGTTTTATGCCGGATTGACATGCAATCCATCTGGCATCAGCGTGGTTCGTAGGGTTTGAATCAAGGCTGTTTGTTTATCGTCAGCGCGAGGGCCCACATTAAGATGTCCCCAGATAGGGTTCGGCCACACACTATCGGTTTGGTAGCGTGCGACATGATGGACATGAAGTTGTGGAACGAGGTTGCCGATCGCCGCGATGTTGAGCTTATCGGGGTGGAAACCGTGTTCCAAACATTGCGAGACGGCAGCAGACTCTCGCCATAGCTGTTGCTGATCCTCATAACTGAGGTGATGCACTTCGTGGATATTGTTTTTACGTGGGATCAGGATTAGCCAAGGGCCAAAATCTGCATGGGCAAGACGTAATTGGCATAAATCAAAGTCGCCCACGTAGGCACTATCTGCGGCGAGGCGATCATGAAGAGAAAAAGACATGGTGGCTCCTTAATGAAATGTATTGCTCTAGCTTACATCACAACTTACTGATGGGTCACAAAGTACCGATGAGATTGTTTGATTTGAACCGGGGACAACCAAAACCAAGTACGCTTGAATAGAGAAGAATATTGAATGGCTTGATCGTGATAACGATTAAGGCTGCGGGTAGGAGGCAAGATGCACTATCAAGAAGTCCTTTCGTTTTGGTTTGGTCAAAGCGCTGAGCAAGCGCCAGCGCCAGAGTGCAATGCGTTGTGGTTTGGTGGCAATCCAGAAACTGATGAACAGATTCGAGCAATATTTCAAACATGGGTTAGCGCAGCGGGAGCGGGAGAATTAAATGCGTGGGCGCAGACCCCACAAGGCCGCCTTGCATTGATTATCTTGCTGGACCAATTCCCACGCAATTTATACCGAGGGTTAGCGGCGGCGTATCGTTATGATGCATTAGCATTAGCCATTTGTAAGTCGGGGTTAGCGAAAGGGGATGATCAGGCGCTGACGCCTTTACAGCGTGTTTTCTTTTACATGCCGCTCGAGCACGCAGAGGGTGAAGACGATCAGCAAGAGGCTCTTTTTCGCTTTAATCAACTTCGACAAGCGGTTGAACCAGAGAATCAAGCTTGGTTTGAACAATGCTACGATTACGCGCGTCAGCATTATGACATCATCGAGGCCTTTGGCCGTTTTCCACATCGCAATGCCGTTATGGGACGCTTATCCACCCCAGAGGAGCGGCTTTGGCTAAGCGAAACCGAACAGCGTTTCGGGCAAGGCTAACCATTAAAAAGCCCACCGGTTAAGGTGGGCTTTCATATCAGCTATCGGTTGAACAAGGTAAGGTTACATGCGCTCAAGGGTATTGATACCCAGTAGCGCAAGACCTTGTTTGATCGTTTTTGCTGTCAGTGCCGCCATACGCAGGCGACTTTGACGGGTTTGACCTTCAGCCAATAGAATTGGGCACGCTTCATAGAAGCTAGAGAAAAGTCCCGCCAAATCGAACAAGTAGCTACACATCAGGTGTGGTTGGCCTTCGCGAGCAACAGACTTAACCGCTTCTTCGAATTGCAATAGCTTGGCAACCAATGCTTTTTCTTTCTCATGCTCAATGACCATTTCACCCTCAAGTGCATCACGGTCAACGCCTGATTTTGCAAACACAGAAGCAACGCGGGTGTAGGCGTACTGCATATAAGGCGCTGTATTGCCCTCAAATGCCAGCATATGATCCCAGTCGAAGATGTAGTCCGTGGTGCGGTGCTTAGACAGGTCCGCATATTTCACCGCCGCCATTGCTACGGTGGTGGCGATTTCACGCTGCTCAGCTTCATCCATGTCTGGATTTTTCTTGGCGATCAGTGCCTTGGCGCGGGTTTCAGCTTCGTCGAGTAAGTCAGCAAGACGAACCGTGCCACCTGCACGCGTTTTAAATGGCTTGCCATCTTTGCCAAGCATCATACCAAACGCATGGTGCTCGAGGCTGACAGAATCAGGCACGTAACCGGCTTTACGCACAATGGTCCACGCTTGCATCAGGTGCTGATGCTGGCGTGAGTCAATAAAATACAAGACGCGATCGGCATTGAATTGCTCATAGCGGTATTTGGCACAGGCAATATCGGTGGTGGTGTATAAAAAGCCACCATCACGTTTTTGAATGATCACACCCATAGGCTCGCCGTCTTTGTTCTTGTATTCATCCAAGAACACGACTTGGGCGCCGTCATCTTCAACAGCGATGCCTTTCGCTTTTAAGTCTTCGACAATGCCTGGCAGCATATCGTTGTAAAGACTTTCACCCATGACATCTTTGTCAGTCAATGACACATTGAGACGGTCGTAGTTACGTTGGTTTTGTTCCAACGTCACTTTCACTAATTTTTCCCATTTTTCTTTGCAGTATGCATCACCACGCTGAAGACGCACTACATACTGGCGCGCTGTGGCAGCAAATTCTTCGTCTTCGTCGTAACGACGCTTGGACTCACGATAGAAGTTTTCGATATCGCCCAGTTCCATCGAGATGTCATCACCGCGAGATTCATGCAGTTCCAAGTTGGCAATCAACATACCAAACTGCGTGCCCCAGTCGCCGAGATGGTTGGCGCGGGTGACCTTATGGCCTAGAAATTCCAAGGTGCGAACAACGGCATCACCAATGATGGTTGAACGCAGGTGGCCCACGTGCATTTCTTTGGCAACGTTTGGTGCAGAGTAATCGACCACAATGTTTTGGGTCGCTTCAGTGGCGACACCTAACCGCGTATCCGCGAGCGCTTGGTCAGCTTGCGTCGCTAGCCATTGGTCGTTTAAGAAAATGTTGATAAAACCAGGGCCAGCGATTTCGGTTTTACTGACCATATCGCCAAGGTCGAGGGCATCCAGTACTTTTTGTGCGAACTCGCGAGGGTTACACCCTAATTTTTTTGCTGCGCCCATCACGCCGTTGGCCTGATAATCACCAAATTGAGGTTTAGCAGACTGACGTACCGCCGCCGGTGTGCCTTCAGGCGCACCCGCCGCAACCATGGCGGCAGAAACTTTCTCGTTAAGAAGACTTTGAATATTCACTTGCTTACCTTTACTACTAACCGGGCCGATTGTTAACTGCCCGTTGTGTGGGCTTCCAGCTTACAGATACAAGAATCCGCCAACACTGCACTGAGCCTTGGGCGTACAAGCACAGTGTTGGCGGGATGCTGTATTGTTGCGAACCGTGGCGTCAACTGACGCGGGTAAACCCTAATGATACCCATAAACTAGCAGGGGTTGGCAATAGTTATTCACCGTCAACACTGATATCTTTACGCGCTGAAATGAAACGGGCGACGTTTAACCTTCAAGAGGTCACCATGCATGATGCCACGAACCTAACTACCCTGATGCGAGATAAAGCAGCTTTTGCAGATAAAATCAATCAGTTGCTTGATTTGCTTGCGATCGATTGCGCGGAGCTGACACTGGATCATGTCGCGATACGCACCCACGATATCGCGGTAACCGAATCTTTGGCCAGTGAGCTCGCGTCGCAAGGTAAGTTGTGCTCTGAGGCGATCGTCAACGGTCGGCCAATCCACATTTATGCACTGGACCGGGCATTAACCATTGGTCAATGGCAAACGCATTGGGTTGAGCTTCCGTTTCCTAACCACAAACGGTATCCGCGGCAAAGCTGGGAGCATGTTGAGTTTGTGCTGCCCTGTGCCACCGCTGACATGGCAGGACTAAAGCAAGCATTGAAGCGCGTGTTTCCAGGCATATTTGCGCGTGCAGAACAGCAACATACCATCACGGTGAAGTGCAGCGAACCTTGTGTGAAAGGCGAGCGGTTACCTAATCCGACCATCGCTTTTAAGTATCAAGATGTTTGCGTGAAGTTTCACCCTTTTCCGCTGGCTGAGATTATTGCAAGCGAAGCCAGTGACTAAGCACTGGCTTCATGGAGCTGTCGGGAGTGCGATATGTGATTATAGGATCACGGTTTTATTGCCGTGAACAAATACCTTGTCATCCACCACTCGGGCAATCGCTTGGCTCAGCACGCTTTTTTCCACATCACGTCCGGCTTTGGCCATATCTTGCGCATTAAAACTGTGGTCAACATGAATCACGTTTTGACCAATAATGGGGCCTTCATCCAAGTCGTTGGTAACAAAGTGAGCGGTCGCACCAATGATTTTGACACCACGCTCAAAAGCTTGATGATAGGGGCGTGCGCCAATAAATGCCGGCAAGAAGCTATGGTGAATATTAATGATTCTGTGAGGATATTGCGCGACAAAGTCGGGGGTGAGCACGCGCATATACTTGGCCAGTATGATGTAGTCGGGCTGGTACGGCTGGATTGCCTTTAACATTGCCTGCTCGTGTGCCTCACGCGATAAATCTTGATGGCAAATATGGTGGAACGGAATATCGAAGCGCTCAGTCAGCGTCTGTAGCTTGTCATAGTTTCCCACCACGGCAGCAATCTCGATATCCAAAGAGCCATCGTAGGCTTTCATTAAAATGTCGCCCAAACAGTGCGACTCTTTGGTCACCATGATCACAACGCGCTTTCGTCGTGAGCTGATAAGCTGACGGTGACTTCCAGCAGGAAGCGCTTGGTCGAGATCTAACAACAGCGTGTGGTCATTAAAAATCCCTTCCAATTCGGTGCGCATGTAAAATCGACCCGTGGCATTGTCGACATATTCGCGATTATGGACGATGTTGAGTTGGTGCTTATAACAAATATTGGTGATCTTGGCGATCAGGCCTTGGGCATCGGGACAATCCGTGAGTAATGTTTTTCGTTCCATGTTGATGTTATGTTGCTTAATAGTCCTTCGGTTTTACCCTGTCTACACCCCAAGGTCAAAGTGAATTTACCCTGATCGCCGAACATCCGAGGGGAAGTGGTTTCATCCTCTTGGGGGCTTTGGCATAATGCCCGCTTTCCCCTGTGTATTTATCCAATGATCCGAAAGGTTTTCTCTGATGCCGGTGCGCTGGCAAAAGCAATTGATGGCTTTGTGCCTCGACAGCCGCAAACCGATATGGCGATGGCGGTCGATGCCGCGATCCGCGAGCAAGGACAGTTGGTGGTCGAGGCCGGGACAGGAACAGGGAAAACGTATGCCTATCTTGCCCCTGTATTGTTGAGTGGTAAAAAAGCCATCATCAGCACGGGCTCAAAGAACCTGCAAGAGCAGCTTTATCATCGCGACTTACCCTTGATGAAATCGGCGTTGGGGTTCACTGGTACCACGGCGCTGTTGAAAGGGCGAGTGAACTACCTTTGTCCAGAGCGCTTGAGTCGTCAGATCAGTGAGTGTCATCGCCCAGATAGTGATCCGAGCCAATTAAGCCAACTGGTCAAAATCCGCGAATGGTCTTCGTATACAGAGTCGGGGGATTTGAGTGAGTGTGACGCGTTGGCGGAAGACAGTCCGCTCATTCCCGTGATCACGTCGACCAACGACAATTGCCTTGGTAAAGACTGTCCAAGCTATGAAGACTGCTATGTCGTCAAGGCGCGCCGTCGTGCGATGGAGGCGGATGTAGTGGTCGTGAACCACCATTTGTTCTTGGCTGATGTGGCGATCAAAGAAACTGGGTTTGGGGAATTGATCCCAGATGCGGATATCATGGTGTTCGATCCCGGCTTTCGTGGCAATTGGCGAGAGCTTCAAGCTTCACCGGCTGTCGAGAAAGAATTAGTACGCTTAACCGATGCACTGGAGTTGGCCCATGACGTGGTCAAACTGTCATTGGGTCGCAGCCAACTATTGGATGCGGCGTTTGATCGCATCACCTTATTTAAGGCACGTTTATCGCGACTGCGTGATACGTCGATCACAGGCTATTCGTACTGGTATGAATGTACGCGCCATCACTTCAGCCTCAATATTACGCCGCTCTCGGTGGCCGATCGTTTCCGCGAACAAATGGATGAACAAGGTGGGGCATGGATTTTTACCTCGGCGACACTTGCCGTGGAAGGTGATTTTAGCCACTTTAGTCACCGACTTGGCATTTCAGCACAACGGCAGATGACATTAGAAAGCCCCTTTGATTACCCCACACAAGCGCGACTATGTGTGCCACGCCATGTGCCTGAAACCAATAGCTATCGGCGAGCCGATAAGCTGGCAACCTTGTTGGGGCCTGTGATTGAGCGCAACCAAGGGCGCTGCTTCTTTTTATGTACGTCGCATCAAATGGTGCGAGACCTAACGGCGTTGTTTCGCGACCAGCTCGAGATCCCGGTGCTGATGCAAGGCGAAATGCCTAAACAGCGCCTGTTGGCAGAATATTTATCACTGGGGAACGCGTTGCTGGTGGCAACCGGCGCGTTTTGGGAAGGGATAGATGTGCGTGGGCAGGCACTCAGTTGCGTGATCATCGACAAACTGCCGTTTGCCTCACCCGATGACCCCTTGCTCAAAGCGCGTATTGAAGATTGTAAGTTGCAAGGCGGCGACCCCTTCTCGCAAGTGCAAATTCCAGAAGCGGTGATCACGCTCAAGCAAGGGGTAGGGCGTTTGATTCGCGATAAGCGTGACCAAGGCGCGTTGATCATTTGTGATAACCGCTTAGTGACGCGCCCTTATGGCGCCACCTTTTTACGCAGCTTACCGCCCATACCGCGTACGCGCGATCTAAATAATATTGACGACTTTTTATCAGCCATAAATGCTGACCATACCGATGCAGAGGTGCCTGCATTGCAATCACCGATTGAGGGTTAAATGACGCTAAAAATGCTTGCCGTGGATACGGCCACGGAAAACTGCTCTGTTGCGCTGTGTATCGGCGATCAGATGATGGTGCGCAGTGACATTGCGCCGCGTGAACACACCAATAAAATCTTACCCATGGTCGATGAGGTACTCGCGGAGGCGGGCGTATCACTCACGCAACTCGATGCACTCGCCTTCGGCCGGGGGCCAGGGAGTTTTACTGGTGTGCGAATTGGCATTGGGATTGCACAAGGTTTAGCGTTTGGTGCTGATTTACCCGTGCTGGGCGTATCGACGCTCGCGGCGATGGCCGAGCAAGCGCACCGTACTCATGGCGCAACGCAAGTACTCACGGCGATTGATGCGCGAATGGGAGAGCTATACTTTGCCCAGTATGAACGTCAAGAAAATGGCGATTGGCATGCGTTGGCTGATGAAGCGGTTGTGGCCCCTGACGCATTGTGCCTTGAATCGACCGACGGTACGTGGGCACTGGCAGGAACCGGCTGGCCTGCCTATCCTGAATTAGCGAAAGGGTTGGATCTGACCACCACAGAATCAGGCGTGTTGTATCCACAAGCACAAGACATGCTGGCTATTGCCAAATACGCCTACCAGCGTGGTGAGGCTGTCGCCGCTGAGCTCGCGACGCCCACCTACTTGCGTGACAAGGTCACGTGGAAGAAGCTCCCCGGACGCGAGTAATAGTCTGTTTGGGTCGGTTTGCCTCGCATAGGAAGCAAGTATGGTATCGATTAACGGAATTCCTTCTTCACCGCCTAACCGGCCGAATCAAACGCGGCGCCCTTCATCCTCGGAGAAAGCGTCGCGTAAACAAACCCCGCAAGCGAGCCAAGTTGCCAAGGCAGTGCGGCAAAAGGTGCAACATGTCTCTGTCTCAGAGGCAGAGCAAGCTAAACAACATATTCAGTATGATTTACCCGATGGCCGCGGTCGTCAGGCAATGTCGTCTTACTTAGCGGTGCTTAACCATGCGCGGCGAGAGGAACTGCTTAACCTCGTCGGGGTCGATATCTATGTATGACGTCGAGAGAGGAGTACGTGTGATGAAGTTAATGCCAACCGGATTGCTGATGATCGGGGCGCTACTGTTAACCGGTTGCAGTACCTTGCCTGACAGTTTAAAAGGTCGTATGGATCAGCCGGTAACCGAGTACCCAGTCGTAGCCAGTATGACCGCAGCCAATCAGGGTGAAGAAGTGCGCATGGGCGGCATGATCGCCAGTGTTGAAAACCGCGAAACGGACTCGGTAGTCGAAATCGTCGCGTTGCCCACCTCCAGTGCGGGGCGCCCCGATATTGGTGCATCATCACTGGGTCGATTTAAAGCGGTTTTTAGCGGTTTTGTCGATCCTGCAGACTATGCGAAAGGGCGTCCTATTACGGTGCTGGGTGAGTTTGTTGAACAGCAAATGGGTAAAGTCGGGGACTATGAATATGCTTACCCTGTATTGTCAGTCAAAGGACACCAGCTGTGGAACATTGAGCAAAAGGTTATCGATGACGACCGCCCTTATTGTTATGGGCTATATTGCTCGCGCGTTCGGGTAGGCGTCGGGACTGGGCGAGTACAAAGCGTGATCACTTTACCCTAACCAATGATGCATTCTCCACTGTCGGCGCAACTTGATGAGGCACTTCAGGCAAATCCAGCGATGATCGGCCTGTCGAGTGGATTAGAACCACTCACGCTCTCACTGGCCTCAACGCGTGTCGCGGGAGCTGCCCGTCCGGCGGCAAGCGGTGCGCCTACTTTGGTCATGCTTCACGGCTGGCAAGATAACCTAGCCAGTTTTCATGCTCTGGTGCCTTATTTACCCAGCGAGTGGGGATTATTATTGTTTGATTGGCCCGGACACGGTCTGTCAGAACATAAACCGGGCGACTACTACTACCCCTTCTACGACTACTTGGATGATTTACACCAAGTGCTCTATCAACAGCACTTCTCCGGCCCACTGATCTTGGTTGGCCACTCACTCGGTGGGCTGGTGGCGAGTTGCTATGCCGCTGCTTTTCCAGACCGCATTGCTGCACTGGTAATGATAGAAGCGCTCGGCCCGATGGCTGAACCTGCTCAACAGATAACCAACCGATTGGCGAAAAGTCTTGATCAACGCTTAAAGCAGCGTCAAAAGCGCCAACGCTACTTTGATTCTGCATTTCAGGCGCTACAATTACGCGCCTCCATCAATAAAGTGGCAGCTGAACCGCTTTTGCCATTAGTCGCTCGCGGATTGATGGAGACTCCTCAAGGTATCACTTGGCGACACGATCCTCATTTGCGCGGGGATGCGCTTTATCGGATGTCGCCCGCGCATTGTGAATCGATTATTCGGGCAATTCACTGTCCTGCTCTCGCCATTCGAGGAACGGATGGCTATCCTGCATTGCGTTCGCAGGATGCTCAGCAACGGATGCATGGGTTTCGCCAATTACAGGTGGTGGACCTGCCGGGTACGCATCACTGTCACCTTCAACAACCGCAACAGGCTGCATCGTGGGTAACAGATTTTGTGACCAAAATTCAAACGCGCACTTAAAATGCTCGTGTAAAAATAATGTTAACGCTATGGTGGACGGGTTAAACACCTGTTTGAATAGAATCTCGCGTCGATCGAAGCGGGCAGTATAGCCTGCAAGCTAAAACATAGGAGAAAGCCAGTGGAAAAGGTTTGGCTTAATCGTTACCCGTCGGATGTGCCGGCGGAAATAGATCCAGATGCCCATCGCTCTTTGATTGAGATGTTTGAACACTCAGTGCAAAAGTTCGCTGACCAAACAGCCTTTATTAACATGGGCCAGGTCATGACCTTCCGTAAGCTCGAAGAGCGTAGCCGCGCATTTGCGGCGTACCTGCAAAACGAGCTGAAATTACAAAAAGGCGATCGTGTGGCGATCATGATGCCGAATTTGCTGCAGTATCCGATTGCGTTGTTCGGTATTTTGCGAGCAGGCTGTGTGGCGGTTAACGTCAACCCTTTATATACGCCGCGAGAGTTGGAGCACCAGTTGACTGACTCAGGTGCGAAAGCGATTGTGATTGTCAGCAATTTTGCTCACACCTTGGAAAAGGTGGTGGAGAATACACCCGTTAAGCACGTGATCCTTACGAGTTTAGGGGACCAGCTCCCTCGTGCGAAAGGCACGTTAGTGAACTTTGTGGTCAAGTACGTCAAGAAAATGGTACCGAAATACCATTTGCCGGACGCAACGTCGATGCGTAATGCGCTCCGCCGTGGCCGCCGTATGCAGTATGTAAAACCTTTCTTAAAAGGTGATGATGTCGCTTTCCTCCAGTACACGGGTGGTACCACTGGATTGGCGAAAGGCGCTATCTTGACGCACCGCAACATGTTGGCCAACGTCTACCAAGCGAAAGGCACCTATCAACCGGTGCTAAACGTGGGCGAAGAGTTGGTAGTGACCGCGCTACCGCTTTATCACGTGTTTGCGCTAACCGTAAACTGCCTGCTGTTTATTGAAATGGGTGGACAGAACCTGTTGATCACCAACCCGCGTGATATTCCGGGCTTTATCAAAGAGCTACAAAAATATCCATTTACGGCGATTACAGGGGTGAATACCCTCTTTAACGCTTTGCTACACAACGAAGATTTTCATGAGTTAGATTTCTCCAACTTACGCCTTACTGTTGGTGGTGGCATGGCGGTACAACGCGCTGTCGCAGAAAGCTGGAAAAAACTGACCGGTAAGCACCTCCTAGAAGGCTATGGCTTAACCGAGTGCTCACCGCTTGTGGCGGCGTACCCTTATGATTTGCGTGATTACAACGGGTCGATCGGTTTGCCCGTCCCATCTACGGAAGTCCGTATTGTGGATGAGAATCGTGAAGATGTCGCCGATAACCAACCGGGCGAATTGTTGGTGCGTGGTCCGCAAGTGATGCAAGGTTATTGGAACCGACCAGAGGCGACGCGTGAAAGTATCGATGAAGACGGTTGGTTGGCAACCGGTGATGTGGTGCAGTTTGATGATGACGGCTTCTTACACATCGTCGATCGTAAAAAAGACATGATCCTTGTATCAGGCTTTAACGTCTATCCCAATGAAGTGGAAGATGTGGTCGCCCTGCATGATAAGGTATTGGAAGTGGCCGCGATTGGTCAGCCAGACGAAAACTCAGGCGAAGTCGTTAAGATTTGTGTGGTGAAAAAGGATCCGTCGCTGACCCGTGATGATCTGATAGCGCACTGCCGTAAGCACCTGACCGGTTATAAAGTGCCTCGCGTGGTTGAATTCCGCGATGAGCTACCGAAAACCAATGTAGGTAAAATCTTGCGCCGAGAGTTACGCGATGAAGCCCCTAAGGCGCCGCAAAAAGCTTCTGCTTGATGCGTGCTGCCCGCGAAAAGGGTAAACTGGAGCGTAACGAATCACGAAATGCCGGCATTGCCGGCATTTTCTTTATAGGCTAACTTGTGAATTATCAACTAATCACATCACATCAACAACTTGTCGACGTATGCGCAAAAATGCGCCAGAAACCTGCTGTGATGGTCGATACCGAATTTGTGCGTACCCGTACGTTTTACGCGCAACTTGGGTTGGTGCAATTGTATGATGGTGAGCAACTTGTACTCATCGATCCGATTGAAATCGAGGATCTTTCCCCGTTGTGGGCATTGCTGGTTGACACCAATGTCACCAAAGTATTGCATGCCAGTAGTGAAGACTTAGATGTGTTCCAACACTATGCTGGTACCTTACCTACCCCTATGGTGGATACCCAGCTGATGGCTGCTTTTTTAGGGCACGGTGTATCAGAGGGGTTTGCGAGTTTGGTGAATACCTATGTGGGAGTGGCGCTTGATAAAGGCGAATCACGCACTGATTGGTGTGCGCGCCCACTAACCGATAAGCAAAAGCATTATGCGGCGGCGGATGTGTATTATTTGATGCCTCTGTACCAAGCGCTTGAGAAAGCCTTGGCAAAAACACAGTGGCAAGCGGCGTTGCAAGAAGAATGTACCCGCTTATGTGACAAAAAGCGCCAACCCAAAGAGGATTCGCTGGCATATCTTGATATTAAATACGCGTGGCAGCTGCAGCCGAATCAATTGGCGGTACTTCAATCGCTTGCAAAGTGGCGCGCGAAAGAGGCACGACGTCGCGATATTGCGCTTAATTTCATAGTGAAAGAGCTTCACCTTTGGAAAATGGCGCGATTTGGAATTCGTAGCGTTGAGCAAATGCAAGCGCATGATTTTGATAAATTTGAGATTCGCTATCATGCCCAAACTTTGATCACGCTGGCGAAGCAAGCTGAGAAGCTTCCTAAAGCGAAGTGGCCACAACCCATCACGCGTTTAGTCGATGAGCCGGGTTACAAAGCCGTGATTAAGACGCTCAAAGAAAGCGTTCAACAGTGTGCGGATGAGCAGGGTTTTGTACCAGAGTTTATTGGCTCAAAGAAGCAATTGAATCAGTTGATCAGTTGGGTATGGCGAGAGCATAAAGCGGAGGATAAACGCCCAGACCTCGCACAAGGGTGGCGATATACTCTGATTGGCAAGCGCCTGATAGAGATGATTCCTAGTGCGCCAGTGACGCATTAAAAAAGCGGTGCTTAGCACCGCTTTTCTACAATCAGCGAACGAGGCTCACGCTTTAGCTCTCTTTCCCTTCTTCGGGCAAAGTCACATTTAACTCTAAGACGGAAAGATCGTCGTCCCCTTGCTCGAGGCTCACGGAGACTTGCTCTGGACCGATATCCACATATTTACGGATCACATCTAAGATATCTTGCTTGAGCTGTGGCAAATAGGTTGGGGCAGGGCTATCTGCACTGCGTCGCTCCGCAACAATGATTTGCAGGCGCTCTTTTGCAATGTTGGCGGATTTTTCTTGGCTGGCCGAAAGAACTCTAGCAATGCCACATTAGCCTCCAAATAAGCGTTTTAGAAAACCTTTGCGCTCTTCCTCAATAAAGCGGAATGGGCGCTCTTCGCCAAGCAATCTTGCAATGGCATCTTCATACGCTTGTCCCGCATCCGATTCTTGATCGAGAACCACAGGCTCGCCTTTGTTTGAGGCATGCAGTACTGACTGGCTTTCTGGGATGACCCCTAACAGTGGGATACGTAAGATCTCCTCAACATCCGACACGCTGAGCATTTCGCCGTTGGTGACGCGGCTTGGGTTATAACGGGTTAAGAGCAAGTGGTGCTTAACCGGTTCCTCACCGTTTTCGGCGCGGCGAGATTTTGAATCGAGAATGCCCAGAATGCGATCAGAGTCGCGCACCGAAGAGACTTCAGGGTTGGTCGTGACGATGGCTTCGTCGGCAAAATAAAGGGCCATGAGGGCGCCAGCTTCGATACCCGCAGGCGAATCGCAGATGATGTATTCAAACCCAAGCTCATCCATCTCTTTTAACACCCGCTCGACGCCCTCTTTGGTGAGCGCATCTTTATCACGAGTTTGTGAGGCTGGAAGAATAAATAGATTTTCAACCCGTTTGTCTTTGATCAGCGCTTGATTAAGGTTGGCTTCGCCGTTGATCACGTTGACAAAGTCATACACCACGCGGCGCTCACATCCCATAATTAAATCGAGATTACGAAGACCAATATCAAAATCAATCACTGCGGTTTTTTTGCCAGCCATGGCGAGTCCCGTCGCGAGTGCTGCACTCGACGTGGTTTTACCAACACCGCCTTTACCGGAGGTAATTACAATAATTCGTGCCATTCCTCGTCCTTATTCTGTTATAGCGTGAGGGGGTCTATTTGTAAGCTTTCTTGATTGAGCGAGACCATGACGGGGCGCTCAATAAACTCAGATGGAATTTTGTCGCTTAGCCAGTAGCTACCGGCTACTGACAATAATTCTGATTGTAAATTCTGGCAATAAATACGCGCTTGCTGCTGGCCGCTGGCGCCGGCAATGGCTCTGCCGCGCAGCACGCCGTAAATATGAATACTGCCATCAGCAATGACTTCCGCCCCGGCACTGACATGATTCAATACCACCAAGTCAGCATTTTTGGCATAGATTTGCTGTCCCGAGCGCACGGGATTCGTGACCACTTTAGTGGGGGTTTGAATCGGATCGGCAACACGAGATTGCTTGCTCGATTTGAGTACCGCAAGCCCCACCGATTTGGCTTGCTGGCGGGTATCGTTATGCGTGACGCCAGTAAGGCCGACTAAAATCATCCCAGTTTCACTTAAACAGTACTTTAAAGCGGTGAGATCTGGGCATAGCTTTAAACGGCTGATATCCGCCACCACAGGCGCGCCTTCAAAAAATGCGGGGGCTTGAGAAACCTTATCAGCCAAAATGGCGGCCGCTTCAGTAAAATTGTCATCCACAAGATGAAGAACAGACAAAGTAAAAGTTGAGCCTTTCAACTCCGGGTGTTTGTGCATGTTGTTTGATTCCGGTTATATCGTTGAAACGCGAGTCAAACGCGCATTATCAGACGTTGGATAGCATGGTATATTCACAGCATCGATGCGGCAAGCAGGGTTTGATATTCGGCGGACATTGCCCCCTAATTTTGGCGATTTCTTGTCATGGTGCGCGATGTGAGCCGCGTTTAGTGAGCATTGTGTGACACATTTTGCGGCAAAGCCTAACAAACCTTAACTCGTCGATGACACTATTTCGCCATCGTTATGGCATGCTGATGAGGACATTGAGATGTATTGCGCAATTTATCGTAGCAAAAAGAAAGAAGGCACCTATCTTTATGTACCGGGGAGAGATAAATTCGATGATGTGCCAGAAGCATTAATGAACAGTTTTGGACAACCAGAGTTTGCCATGATGATTGATCTCGGTAAGCGAGAAAGACTTGCGGTTGTTGATATTGAGAAAGTGAAACAAAGTCTGCAAAACGAAGGGTTCTTTCTACAATTACCACCGCCACCGGATGCGGCGTTGCAGGCTATCCGAAACAAGAATGAAAAATTGTAATTAGGGAAGCGTATGCGCAAAGGTTTGATTTCAGCATTGGTTGCAGCCTCAGTTTTTACCTCGGGGCCGCTATTTGCAAAAGAAGGGTTTGATCAGTACGTCGAATCATTGAAAGAGGAAGCGCGTCAAGCAGGGATTGATGACGATATACTGGCACGCGCGTTTGCTGGCATTGAGTATCATGAACGGGCGGTCAGTGCCGATCGAAATCAACCTGAGCGGCGTTTAACCTTGGATGAATACATTCCCCGCGCCGTACCGGATTGGAAAGTCGATCAGGCGAAAGCGCTGTATAAAAAACATTATGCGGCGCTAAAAAAAGTCGGTGAGGAATATCAGGTTCAGCCTCGTTTCATTGTAGCCTTGTGGGGCGTGGAAAGTAATTTTGGCAAACTGCAAGGCAACTACAATGTTATCGAAGCACTGGCCACATTGGCTTATGATGGGCGTCGAGAAGCCTTTTTCCGCCAACAAACAATGGCAGCACTGACCATATTGCAAGAAGGGCATATTGCGCCTGAAAACATGAAAGGTTCATGGGCCGGTGCAATGGGGCAAAGCCAGTTTATGCCGACGTCTTTCCTTCATTATGCGGTTGATGGGAACCAAGATGGTAAAAAAGATATTTGGCAAACGGAAGCTGATGTCTTTGCTTCTGCGGCGAACTATCTAAAACAAGCTGGCTGGGACGATACGTACACATGGGGACGCCAAGTTAAATTACCAAAGCATATAGATAGGAATAAACTTGGTGTCGAAAGTAATAAGGCGCTGTCATTGAATCAATGGCAAGCATTAGGTGTAACGCGTCTTAATGGCCAAGCGTTGCCGAATGTCGATATTCAAGCTTGGTTGATTCAGCCTGATGATGAACTTGGACGAGCTTATTTGGTTTATAACAATTATCAAAGCTTGTTGAAATGGAACCGTTCGCACTACTTTGCGTTAGCAGTCAGTCATTTGGCAGACCGGATAAAGTTTGGTTAATGGATGATGACAGAGTTTTACGAATCAGATAAAAAAAAGAGGCCGTCCGGCCTCTTTTTTTATCTTTATGTGCAACACTTAGGCTTGTTGGCCAGGGATCAAGAAGTCTTCTAATTTCGCGCTACCATTTTCGGTTGCTTCACGGATCACTTTCGGCATACGACCTTGACCGGTCCATGTTTTTACCGAGCCGTCGCTATCAGTGTATTGATATTTAGCAGGGCGTGCCGCGCGCTTGCCTGTTGATTTAGACTTGCTTGCACCACCTAATAATTTCATGAGTTCATCAGGTTCAATACCATCGGCGATTAACATCTCACGGTATTTTTCTAGTTTCGCTAGGCGTGCTTTTTCTTCTTCTTGCGCTTGACGCTCAATCTCTTCACGTTCTTCAACGACGGTTTGCAGCTTTTCTAACGCTTCTTTAAGTTGCTCGGCGGTCATTTCTTTCGCGACAGCACGTAAGCTGCGTAGGTTAAGTAACGCTTTCATTGCATCAGACATTATTGGGTTCCTATTTGATTTATATGTTAATTGAACGGATGGTAACAGTATAAGTGAAATATACAATATTACATAAAATAGTTAGTGCCTATTTTTCATTATTTATTTTCTGTTCGCAATATTTGTTACCCATATTTAAGGGTGTTTTTTTAAATATGCCCAAATTTTGAGTGGTTGCGACTGATTTCATCGACACTTGATAGTGTGACGTTTTAAGTGGTGGCTTTTTGTGCGTGAACAGTTGCGATAGTGAACATCTTGTGTAGAATGCTCCACTCTTAACGTAGAGGTGCGTTGTTTATAAGTAATGTGCACGAGGGTGATGCCAGTGACCGCACATGAAAGGAGCCAACGCCGAAGCCAGTAAGGCCATCATGCCGACTGTGCTGGGGCTGTTACCGAATAGGGGCAGCACTGCCATAGTAATTAGGACACACTATGGAGCGCTACTGTAGGAGGCAAGTTGTTTGCTGTGTGTTACCACGCCTTACCAGTCTTCGTTTCTGCAGTAGATCTCCAACCAATTGGTTGATATTGAGATCATGAACTTAACAGACTTTTCTTCATCCGCTTTATCGTTACTTCCACCCTTGCTGGCTTTGGGCCTTGCCATTGCAACACGCCGCGTGCTGTTGTCGCTAGGCATGGGGATTGTACTCGGTACCTTGCTACTCGCTGACTTTTCCCTAGGGACATCGGCGCAATACCTTTTTGATGTGGTTGCCGGCCTATTTGTGGCTGACGGCAGCATTAATAGCTGGAATATGAGTATTCTTGCTTTCCTCGTACTACTCGGGATGATCACCGCTTTATTGTCGCTCTCTGGAGGAACACGAGCGTTTGCAAATTGGGCACAGAGCCGAATTAAAAGCAAACGAGGAGCAAAGCTACTGGCGGCTTTCTTGGGCGTATTTATTTTCGTAGATGACTATTTTAATAGCTTGGCGGTGGGGGCTGTTTCGCGCCCTGTGACCGATCGCTTCCATGTGTCTCGAGCCAAGCTGGCGTATATTCTCGATTCGACCGCCGCACCTATGTGTGTTATCACCCCCGCTTCGAGCTGGGGCGCTTATATCATTACCGTCATCGGCTCGATTTTAGTCGCACATGGGGTGACTGATTACACGCCGCTCGGCGCCTTTGTCACCATGATCCCGATGAACTTCTATGCAATCTTTGCGCTTCTGCTGGTTTTTGCAGTGATTTGGTTTCAGCTTGATATTGGCCCCATGCGTCAATTTGAATACCAAGCAAAAAAAGGCAGTCGCTTAGGGGATGAAAGCGACAATTGTGCCGATCTTTGTGACGATCTTGGGATTGAAGAAAGCGAGCACGGCACGGTTTCTGATCTGGTGTTACCGATTGTGGTCCTCGTTGTGGCGACCATCAGTGCGATGCTCTACACCGGTGCACAAGCGTTGGCAGGTGACGATGTATCTTTCTCAGTACTCGGCGCGTTTGAGAATACTGATGTAGGCATGTCCCTTCTGATGGGAGGCGCAGCTGGACTTATCGTTGCTTTAGCCATGACGATCAAACAAGGGATTGGTGCGCCTGCGATCAGCAAAACCTTATGGGTCGGGGCGAAATCCATGTTTGGGGCCATTCTTATTCTGCTGTTTGCATGGTCTATTGGCCATATCATCGGCGACTTGCAAACGGGTAAATATCTGTCTTCATTGGTGCAGGGCAATATGCCATCTGAGCTACTCCCTGTTGTGCTCTTTTCACTCGCGGCAGTGATGGCATTTGCGACCGGCACCTCATGGGGAACCTTTGGTATCATGCTACCGATCGCGGGCGATCTGGCTGCGGCGACGGAAATTTCCTTGATGTTACCTATGCTGTCGGCGGTATTAGCCGGTGCGGTGTTTGGTGACCATTGCTCACCGATCTCAGATACCACCATCTTGTCATCCACAGGGGCACGCTGTGGGCATATTGATCATGTCTCGACACAGTTACCTTATGCGATTGGTGGCGCTCTGGTGTCCGCGGTTGGCTTTTTTGTCCTTGGCTTTACCGCATCACTATGGTTGGCATTTGCCGCCACGACACTGGCCTTTGTCGCGCTTTGTTTTGCGCTACTGTGGCTGAAAAAGCGCCCTTGCAAAGCCATGGCCTAATCTCGCTCGTAACTACCTCATAATAGGATTGAGCGCAAAGCCCCGCTGGTCGGGGCTTTCCTTTTTGATGAGATCCGGTAGCATGCTGGATTGATTTTAAGCCTGATGACCGAATAATCCGAGATAACAATGGCGCAGCTTTATTTTTATTACTCCGCAATGAATGCCGGTAAGTCGACAACACTTTTGCAATCAGCCTTTAATTATCAAGAGCGAGGCATGCAGCCCCTGTTATATACAGCGGCAATCGATGACCGATATGGTCAGGGAAAAATTAGCTCACGAATTGGTTTAGAGACAGAGGCGCACCTATACCACAATGAAACCAATTTATTCGAACATGTTTCAGCCATTCAAGAACACGAAAAAGTAGACTGCTTGTTACTGGATGAGAGCCAGTTTCTCACCAAGCAGCAAGTGCTTGAGTTAACTGATGTGGTCGATAAATTGCGTATTCCTGTGTTGTGTTATGGATTACGCACAGACTTTCGAGGAGAGCTATTTGAAGGCTCTCAATACTTACTCGCTTGGGCGGATAAGTTAGTAGAACTAAAAACGGTTTGTCATTGTGGTCGTAAAGCCAATCGAGTGATCCGCCAAGATGCGAATGGCAATGCGATCGCTGATGGCGATCAAGTTGTGATCGGTGGTAACGAGCGTTATGTGTCGGTTTGCCGGTTGCACTATAAGGAAGCTCTTGGCTTACTATGAGCATGGCCTGCGATGGGCGAGTGTCTCGATAAGGTAGAGCGCGCCGAGTACGAAAAAAAGCGAACGCAATGCGCTCGCTTTTTCCTTTGTAACCGTCGCGAATAACGCGTTGTTATTTCGCTGCTTCTTGTTCAACGGGGACGATTTGGCTCGCATGGTAGCCTTTCGGTCCTTCTTGAACCTCGTAGCTGACGGTTTGACCCGCTTTCAACGTCCTGTATCCATCCATTTGGATTGTTGAGTAATGCGCAAAAACGTCGCCTTCTCCTTCTTCAGGACAAATAAAGCCGAATCCCTTGGCATTGTTAAACCATTTTACTGTACCAGTTTCCATGCGAAACATCCCTCTTGCATCAAACTTTTGCATACCTTGCAATAAACTAAGTGCCCACTCATGACCTCTGCGCTAGCACGCATCAGACAGCATTTGCTCAAGATGGTGAGCGTGCGATCAAAAAGTGGTTAGTTTATCTACCACAATTCCCACTGTAGTAGATACTTTTAGGCAGTCAAGTATCGATAATAACTTATAACAACATTTTCATAGTAATCCGGAAAAGTGTGAGAGCCTGACGATAAATGCATAAAAAACAATAATGTCATTTTCATGAATCTATCGAGTCACCTCTCACTATGGATGCTCGGTACGTCGCTATTTGTTATAGGTGGAATGTCACTTAATTGTTATAAATTCAGCTAGTTATGTGTTGTATCTAGAGTTATTTATCTCACTATACAAGATGAGATAACCTAGTAGCGTGAATGAAATCGCAATCATTGGGTGTAATAAACTTTGTTGTTTTATGAATAATTTCTTACGTCTAAATACTGAGATAGATTTAGCGCAAATCCCTTTTTCAATCCCATCAACACAGTTGTTTCCACTTTATAGCCGTGAAATGTCTTTATTTTTGTACATTGCTTATGGTGAGGGCTGAGATGTTTTTTATTGAACGGTGAACGTTTTAGCACTTTTACCCCTAGATATATCAGTAAGTGACTAACAATTGCACAGACACACTTTGTTCGCATTGAAAGGGTTGCTGGAATACAATCTGTGGCTTAACTTTAAAGATAGGTGGACGGGATCAGTGGATGGCAGCAACGCCCCGCCACAACGACAGCCTAGACACCCAAACAATGCATTGTAAGTGGTTATGAGTAATTGGAACGAGTGGGCGCTCCCTGATGCTGACATCGCAGCGTCAGAGAAGACGAAGCTACAACCGCCATCTATGTACAAGGTGGTGCTGAACAACGATGACTACACGCCGATGGAGTTTGTCATTGAAGTGCTCCAGACGTTTTTTGCCATGGACGTGGACAAAGCGACGCAAGTCATGCTGACGGTGCACTACGAAGGAAAAGCCGTTTGCGGTGTATTCACCGCAGAGGTAGCGGAAACAAAAGTGGCACAAGTGATGATGTACGCCAAAGAGCATGGTCATCCATTGCTGTGCACCATGGAGAAAGCATGATTTCTCCGGCACGCTTTAGCGCGGTTATTGAGGGAGGTGCCTTATGCTGAATAAAGAACTTGAAGCGAGTCTCAACGGAGCCTTTGCACGTGCGCGTGAAAAGCGCCACGAATTCATGACGGTGGAGCACCTGCTTCTCGCGTTAATTGACAACGCCGCCGCTCAAGAAGCCTTGACAGCTTGTCGCGCAGACCTAGATGGCCTGCGTAAAGAGCTCGATGCGTTTATTGAGCAAACGACCCCTCTTATCCCTGTTGATGATGAATCACGCGAAACGCAACCGACATTGAGTTTCCAGCGCGTACTGCAACGCGCGGTGTTCCATGTGCAATCGTCAGGGCGCAGCGAAGTGAGTGGTGCGAACGTATTGGTCGCGATATTTAGCGAGCAAGAGTCTCACGCGGCTTACCTTTTGAAAAAGAACGACGTGAGTCGCTTGGATGTGGTGAATTTCATCTCTCACGGCACAACGAAAGACGACAACGACGATTTGCCGAGTAGCGACATGGGCGCTGAAGAGGCGAGTGGCGAGCCCGGTGAAGATAAACTGGAAAACTTTGCCACCAACCTGAATCAGCTCGCGCGGGTCGGGGGCATTGATCCGTTGATTGGTCGTGACAAGGAACTGGAACGCACCATTCAGGTGCTATGTCGCCGTCGTAAGAACAATCCGCTGTTAGTCGGCGAAGCCGGCGTGGGTAAAACCGCTATCGCTGAAGGCCTCGCATGGAGAATCGTAGAAGGGCAAGTCCCTGATGTCATCAAAGATTGCGTGATTTACTCGCTTGATATCGGCTCGCTTCTTGCGGGTACCAAATATCGTGGCGATTTTGAGAAGCGCTTTAAGTCCATCTTGAAGCAGCTTGAGAAAGAAGATCATGCCGTACTCTTTATCGACGAAATCCACACCATTATCGGTGCAGGGGCGGCGAGTGGTGGACAAGTTGATGCCGCAAACTTGATTAAGCCATTGTTAAGCAGCGGTAAGTTACGCTGTATTGGCTCAACAACCTACCAAGAATATGGCTCCATCTTTGAGAAGGAGCGTGCGTTAGCCCGTCGTTTCCAGAAAATCGATGTCATTGAACCGTCTATCGATGACACCACAAAGATTTTGATGGGCTTGAAGCCGAAATATGAAGCGCACCATGAGGTTCGCTATACCAACAAGGCGATCCGTGCGGCGGTTGAACTGTCGGCTAAATACATCAATGAGCGTCATTTGCCAGATAAAGCGATTGATGTGATTGATGAGGCTGGGGCGCGTTGTCGGATGGCGCCAGCGAGCAAGCGTAAGAAAACCGTGAATGTTGCGGACGTCGAGTCGATGATTGCCAAGATGGCGCGTATCCCAGAAAAATCAGTATCTTCCTCGGACAAAGATGTGCTTCAGTCGTTGGAAGATAAGCTGAAGATGCTGGTGTTCGGTCAAGACAAGGCGATTACGGCGCTGTCGGAAGCGATTAAGCTGAGCCGAGCGGGGCTAGGCGAGGAAAACAAGCCTGTGGGTTCGTTCTTATTCGCAGGGCCAACCGGTGTGGGTAAAACCGAAGTCACGGTGCAACTGGCACGTGCCATGGGAATCGAGTTACAGCGCTTTGATATGTCCGAATATATGGAGCGCCACACTGTGAGTCGACTGATTGGTGCGCCTCCAGGTTACGTGGGTTACGACCAAGGTGGTTTGTTAACTGATGCAGTGATCAAGCATCCACACTCGGTAGTGCTACTGGACGAAATCGAAAAAGCGCATCCGGACGTGTTCAACTTGTTGCTACAAGTGATGGATAACGGGACGTTGACCGATAACAACGGCCGTAAAGCGGATTTCCGTAACGTTATTTTGGTCATGACAACCAACGCCGGTGTGGCAGAGACGGTCCGTAAGTCTATTGGCTTGATTCAACAAGATCACAGTCACGATGCGATGTCGGAAATCAAAAAGGTGTTCTCACCGGAATTCCGTAACCGTTTAGATAACATCATTTGGTTTAATCACCTTGATGAAACGGTCATTCTGCAAGTGGTTGATAAGTTTATTGTTGAGTTACAAGCTCAGCTGGATGCGAAAGGGGTCTCTTTGGAAGTGACCTCCGAAGCGAAGCGCTGGCTTGCCGAAGAGGGCTATGACAAAGCTATGGGCGCGCGTCCAATGGGCCGGGTGATTCAAGACAACCTGAAAAAGCCGTTGGCAAACGAGCTGTTGTTTGGCTGCCTAGTGAACGGTGGGACAGTGCGTGTTGTGCTTAAAAACAACCGCTTGGATTTCCAATTCAGCGACCAGATGGAACCTGCATAGAGCGTAGGAGAAGTCTGATAAGCAAAACCCGGCGCATGCGCCGGGTTTTTTGATCGCGTTATGAGGATTAACGCGAACGGAAAACGATGCGACCTTTCGACAAATCGTAAGGGGTCATTTCAACAGTGACTTTGTCGCCGGTCAGGATGCGGATATAGTTTTTGCGCATCTTGCCTGAAATGTGGGCAGTCACCACGTGACCGTTCTCTAGCTCAACGCGGAACATAGTGTTAGGTAGCGTGTCTAGCACGGTACCTTGCATTTCAATTACGTCTTCTTTTGCCATTGAATCCTCTTAGGCTTACTGTTTTAGCCAATTTTTTGACCGACAGATAATGCCTCTATTCTGAAAGTCTGTAAAGTTCGGGTGCGAATTTTACCCTGTTGACGCCAAGCTTGCTAGAAAAAATAGCCACTAAGCGGTGGATATAGGCAAGCTAAAGGGTCGCCATTGGTGATTTATAAAGCGTTGGTGCGGGAAGTAATCCGCTTTATAACGCATGGCTGGACAATCATCAATTTGATAGCCCAGATAAAGCCACGATTTTTTCTCGGCGCTGGCATATTCAAGTTGAGCTTGAATGCAGACGCGTCCTAATGAAAAACGATGGAACGGGTCAAAAAAGCTGTATAAGGCGCTTAAACCGTCACTCAGCACATCAGTAACGGCAATCGCAACCAAGGTCTCTTCACCGTTATTAGGCTCATACAAATGAATAAAGCAGGGGTGAAGCCAGTCGCTATGGGTGAAGGCAATAAAGTCCTCCGCTTTAGCTGGGTACATATTGCCATCAGCATGGCGCGCGGTGATGTATTGATCGTAAAGTGAAAACCAGTTTGGGTCGAGCTGGTCGCTAACCTTTACCCGCAGCCGTTTTAGTTGGCTGCGATGGCGCTTTTGGCTTTTACTTGGTTGATACGCGCCAACATCAATGCGCAAGGATTGGCACGCATTACAGTGAGGACAATGCGGGCGATACATCATGTTACCACTGCGGCGAAAACCGGCGTTGATCAGTTGCTGGTAACCCGCAGGGTGGTGCATGTCGGGGGATAACACGACCGCGAGCTGTTCGTTCTCTGTCGATATATATTGGCAGCGAGAAGCTGGAGTAAGGCCGACTTTTAGCGCGACGCTCATGACTGCCTCTCACGAAAGTCCGCGATAACGTGCGGCATATATGCGGTTTTTAAGCGCGTGTCTCGCGCCGCGTATAGGGCGTGAATAAACTCATCCCGAGGCCATGCCTTGGCGCCGAGAGAGGCAAGGTGGGGCGTCATCATTTGGCAATCGATGTAGTGCCCACCTTGAGCTTGAAAGTGACGACAAAACTGCCAAAGCGCGAATTTTGAGCCATTATCGATAAGCGAAAACATGGATTCACCGCAGAAAAACTGTCCTACGGCGACACCATACAATCCCCCTACGAGTTGATCCTCTTGCCACACTTCGACACTGTGCGCATCGTGCTGCTGGTGAAGGGCGAGGTAGGCCTCACGCATCTGGTCGGTGATCCAAGTTTGCTCAGGGCCCCTGATGGCGGCACATTGATGAATCACTGCCTCGAAGGCGTGATTGATGGTCACGGTCACTTGGCTTTTGCGCGCCGCTTTGCGCAAGCTGCGGCTGACGTGAAAGTCAGAGGGACGAATGATGGCCCGTTCACTTGGCGACCACCACAGCAACGGGTCTTCTTCACCAAACCAAGGGAAAATACCGCTACGATAGGCAGACATGAGCCGTGCAGCCGAGAGATCGCCGCCAATAGCTAACAGGCCATCTGGATGAGCGAGTGCATCGCTCACCGGAGGAAAGCGAAAATCATCTGCCGCTAATGGCGGCAAAAAGAGGGTCATACCCGCAGTCTCTCCATGTGTTACAAGCGTTGTCGCAGTTGTGCATAGCGTCCGTTTGCCGTCATGAGTGCAGCATGATCGCCTTGTTCGACAATCTCACCGGCATCCATGAGACAAATGGTGTCCATTTGCTCAAGCCCGACCAAGCGGTGAGTGATAAACACCACGGTTTTGTTTGCACAATGTTGCTGTAGTAAGGATAGGATCTGCGCCTCCGTTTGCACATCTAACCCTTCGGTTGGCTCATCTAATAAAACGATAGGTGCGTCATGCAAAAGGGCACGCGCAATACCAATCCGTCGTCGTTCGCCACCAGAAAGCTGTCGGCCTCCATCTCCCATCCATGCATTGAGTCCTGGCTCGGCCAGCAAGGTTTGCAAGCCTACTTGGGTTAACACTTGCGTCAGTGTCTCGTCGCTGGCCTGCGGGCATGCCAAGAGCAGGTTATCGCGCAAGGTGCCATTAAACATGTCGACCCGTTGCGTGACGACAGAAATCGCTTGGCGTAACGCCGGCTCTGACCATTGACGTAACGGCTTGCCATCAAGATGGATCTCACCGTTGCTTGGATCCCATGCGCGCGTTAACAAGCTAAGCAGGGTTGATTTTCCACATCCGGTCCGACCGAGTAGCGCCACTTTTTGCCCCGCATGTACGTGCAAAGAAATGTGGTTTAATGCAGGGTTTGCAGTTTCTGGGTATTGATAACTGACGTTATCCAGCTTGAGCTCACCTTGCACCGCATCGGCATGTCCTTGCGGCGGAAAATAGACACTGGGTGTACGCTCGGTAATCCGGTTGAGCCGCTTAGCCGCGGTCAGGGTTTTCCCCAAATATTGGAAAGCCGCGGTGATGGGCATCATCAACTCAAAGCTTGCCATAGTGGTAAACGCGACCATTGCAATAAGCGGATCGGGCAAGCGACCACCCACACCATCGGCAGCTAACCAAATCATCAAAACTAAGGTTAAACCGGTTGCCGCCATCAGCACCGCATTCGCCCAGCCGGTGACGTTTGCCATGTTCGCTTGCGCGGCTAGCATGGCTTTTTCACTGTCATTAACCCGTGCACGATAACGGGATTCTGCGCCAAAAAGGGCGAGCTCGGCATGGCCTTGCAGCCAATCGAGTAGGGCGATTCGGGTAGCGGCATTTTGTTCTAATTGCTCGCGTCCATGTTGCTTACCAAGATGGTAAAAAATAACGGGTAACCCCAGCAGTAACGCCAATAAACAGCCGCCTAACGCTAGCCCTAAGGTTGGGTCGAACCAACCCAAAAACAGACTCACAGCAAGGACACCGAGGGCGCCAACAACCATGGGACTGACCAAGCGCAGATAGACGTGATCCATCGCATCAACATCGGCCACCATGCGATTGAGCAGGTCGCCATCACGCACATTCAGGGTTTGATCCGGCACCAAAGGCGCAAGCTTACGGAAAAACGCTACCCGCAGGTCGGCAAGCAATTTAAACGTGGCATTGTGGCTGACGACGCGCTCTGCCCAGCGCCCAAAGGTACGGCCGATAGAAAAACCACGCACGCCAGCAGCGGGCAACATGTAATTGAAGGTGGCCATGCCAGTGAGTCCAGCCACGGCCGCCGCAGCGATAAACCAGCCCGATAAGGTTAATAGGCCAATCGCGGCAAACAAGGTGGCAAACGCCAACACCATGCCCAAGCTAAGACCAAACCAGTGACGCTTATACAGGCGTAAGTAGGGGAGTAGTTCACGCATCGAGATTTCTCCTGTCTGCTGAGGCCAGCATGTCAGCAAGCTGCCCTTGAGCGGCGATATCTTTGAATTTGCCTTGCTGAGTGATGGCGCCATCAGCCATGACCCAAACCTGATCGCAGTTGTCGAGCGCATCGAGGCGGTGTGACACCTGAATACAGGTTTTTCCTTGGGTCGCTGTGTGTAAGCTCAAATTGACCAGTTGTTCGCTGTGGGCATCGAGGCTTGCCGTCGGCTCATCCAATACCCATAGTGCACCGTCTTGCAATAAAGCACGTGCAACCGCGATACGCTGTGCTTGGCCGACTGACAGTCCGCCGTTGCGGTCGCCAACGGGATGAGCCAGTCCGTCGGTCAGACGCATGACAAACTCATCGACATAGGCTTGTGTCATTACATGATTAATCGACTCTGGCGTGGCATCAGGGTTGGCGAGCGCAATGTTGTCACGAATAGAGCCATGAAATAGCTGTGGATTTTGGCCTACCCAACTGATCGCTTGGCGCCAATGGGTGAGTGAGAGCGCTCGGCGCTCACAACCGTTAATGACCAGACTGCCGCGATAGGGTAAAAAGCCGAGCAGTGCATTCAACAGGCTCGACTTGCCTGCGCCACTGACGCCGACAAGTGCAATATGCTCACCGGCTTTGACGTCAAAGTTGAGCGGCCCAGCCAAGACATGGCCATCAGGGCTGAGCACTTCGAGATCGCGCGCGGTGATGGTCACAGCCTCGAGATCGGGTGTCTCTTGGCCTTGTGTGCCGGTATCGGGTTGCGCATCGAGAAACTCGACGATGGATTCGGCAGCCCCAATCGCTTGGGCTTTGGCGTGATAAAACGTGCCAAGATCACGTAATGGCTGGTAAAACTCAGGCGCGAGCACCAGCACAAATAGGCCGGTAAATAGCGATATCGGGGCACCATAGTGGCCAAAGTTAAGTTCACCAATGAAACTGAAACCGAAATAGACGGCCACGACTGCAATGGAAATGGCCGTAAAAAACTCGAGTACGGCGGACGACAAGAAAGCCAGTCGTAGCACTTCCATGGTTCGTTTGCGGAAGGTGTGTGACGCTAGATGCAGTTGTTCGGCTTCTGCATCAGTGCGATTGAACAGTCGCAGTGTCGGTAAGCCACGCAAACGGTCATAAAAATAGCCTGACAGTCGTTGCAGTGCTTTGAAATTCTTGCGATTTGCGTCGGCGGCTTTGATCCCCACCAAGGCCATAAAAAAGGGCACCAGCGGCGCGGTAATCAAGAATATCAAGCCGGAGGCCCAATTGATGGGGAACACGGTGACGAGAATCACCACGGGGATCAATACGGCAATCGCCATCTGCGGTAAATAGCGGGCAAAGAAGTCCTGTAATTCTTCGACTTGCTCGAGGAGCAAGCTAGCCCAACTGCCCGCCGGACGACCTTGAATACTCTCGGGGCCGAGTTCATGAAGACGATTCAAGATCAACTGGCGAATATGGTGGCGAATGGTTTGGCCACAGCGATAGCCCGTTCGCTCTTTAGCCCAACTACAGGCCGCACGCAGTAATACTACGGCCCCCAGACCAAAGAAACTGGGCAGCAAACTGTATTTATCGGCTTGTTCGATTATGAGCTGATAAAGCAAATGGGCGAGGAGCGCTGCTTGAGCAATGAGTAGCAGTCCAGATGTAAAGGCTATGCCAATCGTCGCAACTAACCAGGGTTTGGCTAACACGCTCTGCGACTTGAGCCATTTCGTTAGCGCCCGCTGTTTAGATTTATCCATATCGTCTTATTATTTTATGAAAGGCCTGCGAGTGAGGCAGAGCAGGCTGCTCAGGGGCAGCCTGCGTGGGATCGCGCGAGGGTTACTTCTCAGCTAACCCGTCAAGGTAGCGCTCAGCATCGAGCGCTGCCATACAGCCGGTGCCGGCTGACGTGATCGCTTGGCGGTAGACATGATCCATCACATCGCCAGCGGCAAAAACGCCTTCAATGCTGGTTTGTGTGGCGTTACCGTTCAGGCCGGAAGCCACTTTGATGTATCCGTTTTCCATCTCTAATTGACCGGCAAAAATGTCAGTGTTTGGCTTATGGCCGATAGCGACGAAGACGCCCATTACATCCAGCGTTTCTGTCGCATCACTTTGGGTGTCTTTTAAGCGCACAGCAGTGACGCCCATTTCATCGCCAAGCACCTCGTCCAGCACACGGTCAGTGTGTAAAACGATGTTACCGTTCTCAACTTTGTCCATCATGCGATCCACAAGGATTTTTTCCGCACGGAAGCTATCACGGCGGTGTACAACATGGACTTCAGAGGCGATGTTAGACAAATACAAGGCTTCTTCGACCGCGGTATTACCCCCGCCAATCACAGCCACTTTTTGGTTGCGATAGAAAAAGCCATCGCAGGTTGCACAGGCGGAGACCCCACGGCCTTTAAAGGCTTCTTCTGATGGCAAACCAAGATATTGTGCGGATGCACCTGTCGAAATAATTAAGGCATCGCAGGTGTATTCGCCACTGTCGCCTTTTAAACGAAATGGGCGCTGAGACAGATCAACGTCGTTGACGTGATCAAAAATAATCTCGGTGTCGAATTTCTCCGCATGGTCTTTCATGCGGTCCATCAAGGCTGGACCCGTGAGGCCTTCTGGATCGCCAGGCCAGTTCTCTACATCGGTGGTGGTGGTTAGCTGGCCACCTTGTTGCATACCCGTGATCATAACTGGATTCAGGTTGGCACGCGCCGCATAAACAGCGGCGGTATAGCCAGCCGGGCCTGAACCAAGGATCAATAGGTTAGCATGCTTAATGTTACTCATTCACGTCTCCGGGCAGGATAGAGGTTCGTTTTGAATGGCCTGATTGTAGGTAAATTGGACGGGTAAAGAAAGGGCACCGTGACGGTGCCCTTTGATTGTAGGGTACAAAACGAGCATTAATGTGCTGCTTTTAATGCGTCCATGGCATCCACATAAGGAAGTTCAAAGCCTTCAGCCACTTCTTTGATGGTGACTTGACCATGAATAACGTTCAAACCATTGCGCAGGTGTTGATCTTCTACCAAGGCATCGCGATAGCCTTTGTTGGCCAACTTCACGATATAAGGCAGGGTCGCGTTGTTGAGAGCAACGGTAGAGGTGCGAGCAACCGCGCCTGGCATGTTAGCGACACAGTAGTGAACCACATCATCAACAATGTAGGTTGGATCCGCATGGGTGGTCGCGTGTGACGTCGCGAAACAGCCACCTTGGTCAATGGCAACATCGACCACGGCCGCACCTGGTTTCATGCGCTTGATGTGGTCTTCGTTAACCAGTTTTGGCGCGGCTGCACCTGGGATCAGTACCGCACCGATAACCAGATCAGCATTGAGAACGTGCTGCTCCAGTGTTTCTTCTGTGGAGTAGACCACTTTTGCGCGACCTTGGAATTCTTCATCCAAACGACGCAGTGTGTCGACATTTTTGTCTAAAATAGTCACATCAGCACGTAGGCCAACGGCCATGCGCGCTGCGTTTGAACCGACAACACCACCGCCGAGTACCACAATTTTGGCCGGTTCAACGCCTGGAACACCACTTAGTAGCATGCCTGAGCCGCCGTGTGATTTCTCCAGTGCTTGTGCACCTGCTTGAATAGACATACGGCCCGCTACCTCAGACATAGGTGCAAGGAGTGGCAATCGACCTTTAGAATCTGTTACGGTTTCATAGGCGATACAGACGGCTTTACTCTTAATTAAGTCTTCTGTTTGTGGAAAATCTGGTGCAAGATGCAGATAGGTGAATAAAATCTGTCCTTCACGGAGCATGGCACGCTCAACCGCTTGCGGCTCTTTGACTTTAACAATCATCTCGGCCTTGGCGAACACGTCAGCCGCGGTAGGAAGGATAGATGCGCCGGCGGCTTTATAGTCGTCGTCAGAGAAGCCAATACCGCTACCAGCGTTGGTCTCTACGTAAACGGAGTGGCCGTGAGAAATAAGTTCGCGGACACTTGCTGGAACCATACCAACGCGGTATTCATGGTTTTTGATCTCTTTTGGAACGCCAATGATCATGCTGTCACCTCTTGTTTATTCAGTGTTATCGGCTGGCTAGTTGTTGATATTGTCAATTTTCAGGCTAGTATAAAGGGAAAAAATCAGCATTTGATGCTAAAATTTATAAAGATGTTATTTAATTCGGTATATCTTTTTGCAAGGAAGTAACAAGGTGGAATAAAAAATGGTAGATACCAAAAAAAAGCCCTCCAAGGAATTGGACCGCATTGACCGCAACATCCTGAATGAGCTCCAAAAGGATGGGCGTGTTTCAAACGTTGAGTTATCTAAACGAGTCGGTCTTTCTCCTACCCCCTGTCTCGAACGTGTCCGTCGCTTGGAGCGCCAAGGCTATATCACTGGTTATACGGCGCTGCTCAATCCCCAGTTTCTCGACGCATCATTGCTGGTGTTTGTCGAAATCACCTTGAACCGTGGCGCACCAGATGTGTTTGAGCAATTCAATAAAGCGGTTCAAACACTGGAAGACATCCAAGAATGTCATCTTGTCTCCGGTGATTTTGACTACTTACTTAAAACACGAGTAGCTGATATGTCGGCATATCGCAAGTTATTGGGTGAAACCTTGCTGCGTTTGCCCGGTGTGAATGACACACGCACTTACGTGGTAATGGAAGAGGTGAAGCAGAGCAATCATTTGGTGATTCGCACCCGCTAAACCTGTTTGCCAATCGCCACATTGGTGTCGATCCCCCAAACGATGAAACCGAGCCACCGTGCTCGGTTTCTTTTTTGTCTTAATCAGCAACAATTATGTGATATCTCGGTAAAGATTCATCGCTGACTCGCATCATGCCTGCCGTTCAGGCACGAATGTGGTAAAGTCAGTGCAGTGGCGAATGCAAACCTCAAACCATGGTGGGGAATGCGAATAACGAAAAGTATTAAACAGGTGATGATGGAGTTTTCTTTGCGTCGTGAGCCCAAATCGGCTCAGCCCAAGGTGCGATTGGATGGCGCTCAGCGTTTGAAAGAGTGTGGCTTTATCTTGGTGCTGGCAGCGGCCGTCTTTGTGATGGTTGCGCTACTGTCTTTTAATCCGGCTGATCCCTCTTGGTCACAAACTGCTTGGCACGGTGATGTGCACAACGCGGCAGGTTCATTGGGGGCGTGGGTCGCCGACAGCCTCTTTTTCTCCTTCGGTATTTTGGCCTACCCATTACCGCCAGCTGCCATGCTGGGGGGGTGGGTTTTCTTGCGCCGCCGTGGCGACGACGAGCCACTCAACTACACGATTTTAGCCGCGAGGATCTTAGGGCTTTTCGTTCTATTCCTAACCAGTTGTTCGCTAGCCGATCTCAATTTTGATGATTTTTGGCATTTCTCCTCTGGGGGAGTGATGGGCGATGTCACCAACAGTTTGGCATTGCCACTGCTTAACGTACTAGGCACCACATTGGTGATGCTGTTTTGTTGGGCAGCAGGGTTTACATTGTTTACTGGGATCTCTTGGCTAAGCATTGTGGATAATCTAGGGTCGGTGACCTTAAAGGCCACTACTTGGTTGGTTAACCGCCTCCGTGGCGATAAGGTGACTGAGCTTGGCAAGCCTGCTGCACAAACCGTTACTGAGTCAGACAAGGTGACTGACGCGGCAGAGCCGATGGAATTAAGTGATTTGCGCCGCTTCACCCCGTCTCCGAGTGTGCAAGAAGTCCCAGAGGATAGGGCATCAGCCGCACCAAGCACGCCGATTATCTTTGGGGGACAAGCCTTACCCGCCGATGACGATGGCAAAACACTGGATGACCCTGAGCCTAACTTGGGACAGTGGCAAGGGGTTGTCGAGCCAGAAGACGAACCAACCCAACCGAACGCACCCCTGTCGGATGACGCGCCGGAGGATGAAACATTACCGCCGTGGCAAGAGACCGATGCTTCCAGCGATGGAAGTGTTGGAAGTGAAGGACGTGACGAAAGTGAAGAGGTAGCGAGTGAGCCGGTATCTCATGAAACCACCTATGGCAATCAAGACGGTTTATCTGAGTTAGAGCGTGCCGAGCAAGCCGCTGGGGCGGCTGAGGACGATGAGGATCCGTTCCAAGAAACGATTCGTAAAGCGCAGCAAGCCCAGCAACAGGCTGCTGGGCTTGATCATCCTTTCTTAGTCAAAGATGAGCCAAACTTGCCAAAACCTGCGGAGCCTTTCCCGACCTTAGATTTGCTCGATCCTGCGCGAAAAACCGCTTCACAGGCGACACGGGAAGAGCTTGAACAAATCGCGCGGTTAGTCGAAGCACGACTTGAGGATTATAAAATCCAAGCGCGTGTTGTGGGGGTTTATCCCGGACCCGTGATTACGCGTTTTGAGTTGGACTTAGCGCCGGGTGTCAAAGTGTCGCGCATTTCTGGATTGTCGAAAGACTTAGCGCGTTCTTTGTCGACCACAGACCGTCTTTATGTCGGAAGTGGTTGGTAGCGAGCGCTTTAAGAACAGCAAGTCGCCGATTTCTGTGGTATTAGGAAAAGACATTGCCGGTGAAGCGATTGTGACCGATTTAGGCAAAGCCCCTCACTTACTGGTCGCCGGTACGACTGGCTCGGGTAAGTCGGTGGGTGTGAACGTTATGATCGTCAGTATGCTTTACAAAGCGGCGCCGGAAGATGTCCGCTTTATCATGATCGACCCGAAAATGCTGGAGCTTTCCGTGTATGAGGGGATCCCGCACTTGCTCACCGAAGTGGTCACCGACATGAAGGATGCGGGCAATGCATTGCGCTGGTGTGTTGGCGAGATGGAGCGACGCTACAAGCTAATGTCGGCGTTAGGTGTTCGTAACCTCAAAGGCTTTAACGAGAAAGTCAAAGCCGCTGAGGCGGCGAATAACCCGATTCCAGACCCACTCTGGAAACCGAGTGACAGCATGGATGAAACGGCTCCTACGCTAGAAAAGCTGCCTTATATCGTCGTGGTCGTTGATGAGTTCTCTGATCTGATGATGGTGGTGGGCAAAAAAGTGGAAGAGCTGATCGCCCGTTTGGCGCAAAAGGCCCGAGCAGCGGGTATTCACCTAGTGCTTGCCACCCAGCGCCCATCCGTTGATGTGATCACCGGCCTTATCAAAGCGAACATTCCGACCCGGATGGCTTTCACCGTCTCCACGAAAACTGACTCGCGCACCATCTTGGACCAAGGGGGCGCAGAGTCGCTGTTGGGCATGGGGGATATGTTGTTCATGCCCAACGGCTCTAACCATCCTATCCGTGTGCACGGCGCGTTTGTCAGTGACGAAGAAGTGCACCGTGTGGTGAACAACTGGAAAGCGCGTGGTAAGCCGCAGTATCTCGAAGAGATCACTCATGGCGATCAGGGTTCCGATAGCTTATTGCCGGGAGAAACCCCGACAGGTGCGGATGGCGAAGAGCTTGATCAGTTGTTTGACCAAGTGGTTGAGTTTGTCACCGAAAGCCGCCGCGGCTCTGTATCAGGGGTGCAACGCCGCTTTAAAATTGGTTATAACCGTGCGGCTCGAATTGTGGAACAACTCGAAGCACACGGTGTCGTAAGTTCTCCGGGCCATAACGGTAACCGAGAAGTGTTGGCGCCACCGCCACCGAAAGCGTAATCAGATGGACGTTGTATGAAAATGAAAGCTTTTTATCGCCACCTAATCGTGATGCTGACGTTGATGTTTGCGGTTGCTGTTCAAGCGCAATCCACTGCCCAGCAGCAGCTGATGGACCGATTGAGTAAAGTGGATGCCTTTAGCGCCAATTTTGAGCAGGCTGTGATCAGCCCTGAAGGGGAGCAGATCCACGCTGCAAAAGGACGACTATCCATTGAACGTCCCAACTTGTTCAATTGGACCACGACCACACCTGATGAAAATATCATGATCTCTGATGGGGAAACATTGTGGTACTACAGCCCGTTTGTCGAGCAAGTCACTGCCATGTGGTTAGACGATGCGACCGCACAAACCCCGTTCGTGTTGTTGACCCGCAATCAGCCAGACGATTGGCAGATGTACACTATTACCCAGCAAGGTGACACCTTTACCTTGACCCCCAAAACGGTAGGGAGCATTGGCACGTTTGCCGTGACGGTAAAACCGGATGGCACCTTGACCCATTTTCGGGTGACCGAGCAAGATGGGCAGCAAAGCCAGTTCACGCTCAGCCAGTTTAGTCGTCAGGCACCGGATGCGTCCTTGTTTGAATTTACGCCACCGGACTCGGTGCTGGTGGATGATCAACGTCAGCCGCGTTAATCACGGGAGAGAAGATTGTCGACACTACCGCTAGATTTTGCTGACGACTTTCGGCCGCTTGCTGCTCGCATGCGGCCGGTTTCGTTAAATCAGTACATTGGCCAGCAGCATTTATTGGCCGAGGGCAAGCCTCTTCGCCGCGCCATCGAATCTGGCAGTCTGCATTCAATGATTTTTTGGGGGCCACCGGGCACCGGCAAAACCACCTTGGCAGATATCGCTGCTCGTCAAGCCAATGCGGAAATCGAACGATTGTCTGCGGTGACCTCGGGCGTGAAAGAAATTCGCGATGCGATTTTGCGTGCAGAGCAGAATAAACAAGCCGGAGTACGTACTGTCCTGTTTGTTGATGAGGTTCACCGTTTCAACAAAAGCCAACAAGACGCGTTTTTACCGCATGTTGAAGCGGGGACAGTCACCTTTATTGGTGCCACGACTGAAAACCCCTCTTTTGAGCTAAACAACGCCTTGCTATCTCGTGCGCGGGTGTACCGGCTGAGTGCGCTTGAGCGAGATGATTTGATTGCGGTGATTGACCAAGCATTGGCGGATAAAAACCGTGGGCTCGGCGAGCGAGAGCTACGTTTTGATACGGGGGTGAAAGACGCTCTGGCGGACATCTGTAGTGGCGATGCGCGCATGGCTTTGAACCTGCTGGAAATGTTGGCTGATATGGCTGATGGTGCGGTGACTATGGCAATGCTGAAAGATGTCGCTGGGGAGAAGGTGGCACAGTTCGATAAGCAAGGCGACGCATGGTATGACCTCATTTCAGCATTTCATAAGTCCGTGCGCGGCTCTAACCCAGATGCAGCCTTGTACTGGTATGCCCGTATCGTGTCCGCGGGAGGGGATCCCTTGTACGTGGCGCGTCGATTGTTAGCGATTGCCTCTGAAGACGTGGGTAATGCCGATCCGCGTGCCATGCAGGTTGCATTGAACGCATGGGATTGCTTTACCCGCGTCGGGCCAGCGGAAGGTGAGCGCGCGATCGCACAAGCTGCGGTGTATCTTGCCTGTGCCCCTAAAAGCAATGCAGTCTACACCGCGTGGAAACAAGCGCTGCGCGATGCAAAAGCGACGGCGAATGCACCTGTCCCTATGCACCTTCGTAATGCACCGACGGCCCTGATGGAAAGCTTGGGACATGGCGACGGGTATCGTTATGCTCATGATGAACCGAATGCCTACGCCGCCGGTGAGCGTTATTTGCCCGATGAAGTCAGTGATGTGCGTTATTACCAGCCCGTTAATCGCGGGCTAGAAATTAAAATCGCTGAAAAGCTCGCCTTTCTGGACGAGCTTGACGCAAAAAGCCCGCAAAAGCGCTAGGCAACTTCACCCTTTTTGGGTAAGGTTTAAAGTGCGGCTGCACCATCAAGGCGCAGTCGCCTAGTAGTGGTGACATCCACGGTCACCCTCGGCCAATCGCGTTATACAATACGCACGATCGCAGCTTGTCTTCAAATCGTGATGACAAGTGATAATCAACTAATCAACCCGAAAAGCACAGGATTAGCATGCTGGATTCCAAATTACTTCGAACTGAGCTGGAAGAAACGGCTCAAAAACTCGCTCGTCGTGGCTTTACGCTCGATGTTGACGCTATACGTGAACTCGAGAAACAACGTAAATCCCTGCAGATTCGCACCGAACAATTGCAAGCAGAGCGTAACTCCCGATCGAAGTCCATTGGCCAGGCTAAAGCGAAGGGTGAGGACATTGCGCCACTACTAGCAGAAGTCGCGAACTTGGGTGACGAGCTGGACGCTGCAAAAGCCGAGCTGGCTGAACTGCAACAGAAAGTGAACGACGTGGTAATGGCGGTGCCAAACTTGCCAGCCGATGAAGTCCCAACGGGTAAAGACGAGTCTGAAAACCTCGAGGTGTCTCGTTGGGGTGAGCCGCGTCAGTTTGATTTTGAAATCAAAGATCACGTTGATTTGGGCGAGCTTTCTGGCGGGCTTGATTTCGCCAGTGCGGTGAAACTGTCGGGCTCACGCTTTATCGTGATGAAAGGGCAGATGGCGCGTATGCATCGTGCCTTGACCCAGTTTATGCTCGACTTACATACCAACGAGCACGGTTATACTGAGATGTACGTGCCTTATTTGGTGAATGCAGACAGTCTTTATGGCACAGGTCAGTTACCAAAATTTGGTGAAGATTTGTTTAACACCAAACCGGCCACCGAAGAAGGGGTAGGGATGTCCTTGATCCCAACCGCGGAAGTACCGCTGACTAACATGGTGCGTGATGAAATCGTCGATGAGGCGGATTTGCCGCTGTGCATGACGGCACACACACCGTGTTTCCGTTCAGAAGCAGGCTCCTATGGTCGCGATACCCGTGGCCTGATTCGTATGCACCAGTTTGACAAAGTTGAACTGGTCAAAGTCGTTAAGCCAGAAGATTCTATGCAAGCACTTGAATCACTCACTGCGGATGCAGAGAAGGTGTTACAACTGCTTAACCTGCCATATCGTAAAGTGTTGCTGTGTACCGGCGATATGGGCTTTGGTGCGGCGAAAACCTATGATCTTGAAGTCTGGTTACCTGCACAAAACACCTACCGTGAGATTTCTTCGTGCTCAAACACCATGGATTTCCAAGCTCGCCGAATGCAGGCGCGTTTCCGTCGCAAAGGTGAGAAAAAACCTGAGTTACTGCATACCTTGAACGGTTCTGGCTTGGCCGTTGGTCGTACTCTGGTAGCTATTTTAGAAAACTACCAACAAGCAGATGGCCGTATTGAAATCCCTGAGGTATTGCGTCCATACATGGGCGGTCAAACGCACATTGGCTAATGAAGTGAGTCAGGGTTAAAGAACAAAGGGTCGGCATGATTGCCGGCCCTTTTTTATTCGGGTGAAGACACGCTGTTGAGGCAGGTCATTGCCCCGAACCTGATTGAGGAAACGGCGCGATGGGGCTAAGTGCATCATCGTGTTGGCAGGGATAGCGCGTCAGTACACGTGCGATAAAGCTGTCGAGCACGTGAAGCATAATTCGGTTTACGCGCTGCGATAGCGCAACTTTATGCTCAAAGGGCAGTTGTTCTGACTGTGCGAGCTGGTTTAACACCTCGGTGATTTCTTTTTGGATGTCGTCGGCCAATGACAAGGCGTGTAGTTGACGTAAGCGCTTCGCGAGTATTTGCTGGTGCAAGGTGAGAGATTGCTGGGCGTTGCGCGCGGATTGTTGCTCTTGGTATGCCGCATGGCTGTAACGCTGCCTTGCTTGCAGTAGTTCTAAAATCGCATACCAGATTTGCTGATAGCTCTCCAAACGGGTGTCGTCGCGTTGCGCAATCAATGCTGGCGGGACTGCTTCATCCACCAAGTAGACGATATGCTGCAGGGCCCGATTTTTCATACGGGTTTGGGTGTCGTTGTCGTAAGACGGTAAGGCATGAAGGTGGTGAAAAAAGAGTCGATACATCGGCTTTTGCGCTTGAGGAGCCAGTTGGTGAAGGTGACGTGTTTGGCTTAACAGTACTTGGTAGTCGTCTGAGCTAATACTGGGTTGGGTGGCTAAGTGCTGAGCATGCTGTAACAGCACACGTAGTTCATGCAGTTGGTGTAAATGCAAATCTGGGCGCTGACGGAAAAGCTGTACCGCTACCACCACCGCGATGCTCAATGCTAATGTTCCTACCATTAATAGCCATTCCATAGTCGCTCCCTGCGTTTCAGTCGCTGATATGACCTATCCAGCAGGAATCGTGCCTAAAATGAGAGATTTATCACGCCCTGAGCAAGGGGCTAGGCAGCCGACAATGAAAGAAAACTGCGCCGTTTTCGCACTGTGCTGGTGAAGTGATGCACTGTTTTGACGCATTGGCGAATGTTTCACTGATACCTGATAAAAAGCGCGCATAAAAAAGAGAGCCATCAAGGCTCTCTTTTACGCTCATCTCAGCACCGCAAGGTGGCGCGGTGCCAGTGAGTCTTGGCTTACATCACACGCATGCCGGCTTGGGCGCCTTCGTGTGGTTCAAGGATCCACAACTCTTTGCCACCCGGTCCCGCAGCGAGGATCATGCCTTCTGACATGCCAAATTTCATTTTACGTGGCTTCAAGTTTGCGACCATCACCGTGTGTTTACCGACTAAATCCTCAGGCTTGTAAGCCGATTTAATCCCAGAGAACACTTGGCGAGTTTCACCACCAATATCGAGCTTAAACTTGAGCAGCTTGTCCGCTTTAGGCACGGATTCACATTCCAAAATTTTAGCCACACGCAGATCGACTTTTGCAAAATCGCCAAACTCAATTTCCTCAGCGATAGGATCATCCGCTAAAGGACCTTGCGCTTTCGCTTTTTCTGCCTCTTCCGCCGCGACATCTTCTTTGCTGTCGGCAATCATGGCATCCACTGCTTTCGGATCGATACGGCTAAACAGCGCTTTGAACTTGTTAATAGCGTGGCCTGTCAGTGGCTGAGCAATGCTTTCCCAAGTCAGGGTGTCATTCAAGAATCCTTCGGCACGCTCTGCAAGCTGAGGCATCACAGGTTTCAAATACGTCATGAG
>NZ_MUFN01000022.1:0-51107 GCF_001996205.1 Salinivibrio sp. IB574
GTCAGCCAAGGTTGATGCTAGAGACGTTAACCTAGACACTTTTTATTGGGAGCCAGGTGGATATAGCAAGAAACGGCCAGCAAAAGTTATTGATGACGATTTAAAACAATTATCATCAGAGGATGCTTGGGTTGTCGAAGGTGTTTTTGGTGCGCTCGTTGAAGAGTTACTTGAGTTTGCTGATACATTGATTTTTATTGATATAGACTGGACCAAATGCGAAGAATCGTTACGTTTAAGAGGTCAAAATGTTAGCGAAGAAACGAATGCTGAGTTAGCGGAAAAGAACTTTCAAGCGTTAATCCAATGGGCTTCCGAGTATTATTTTAGACAATCAAAGAGCTCACATAGCTATCATCGCCAACTTTTCGAAAAATTTGATGGTGTAAAATTTCATTTTACGCGAAGGGAAGATGTCACGTCTTTCCTTGATACTTTTTAAGGCATAGGGAACTTTAGTCAATAATCAGGCCATGTCATGGATAAACATATTGTCGCGTTAGGCGGTGGTGGTTGGATGATGGGAGAACAGCAAAGCGAATTAGATCAATATGCACTCAGGTTGACTGGGAAAAGCGATCCGAAAGTTTGCTATATTCCCACTGCCACTGGGGATTCCTCAGTGCTTGGTATGGTGAGAGAAGTGAGTGATGACATGTGCTTGATCGAAAAGGCAAATGAGTGTGACATGCATGAACTCGTACGGTTGCAAATACGCGCATTTGCGTCTGACCGCGCGCTTTGTGGGTCGGGACCGCCTGGTTACGATAGTTATGATCATCAACGATACGCCGCAAGCTGTTACCAATATTATGTGATTAAGCAAAACAGTCAGCGAGTGGGCGGGTTTTACTTTTTATATCAATCCGGCATCCTCCAGTTGATAAGGCTGTTTATCGCCCCAGATTATCAAGGGCGAGGGATGGGTCAGATGGTACTCGAATTTCTTAAGGCACACGTACTGCCGGGAGAAGTGATCGAACTAGAAACTCCCACGTTCAGTGTCGGCGCGCAGCGGTTTTACGAGAAACAGGGTTTTCAAAGAATCAAACGGATTCAGTATGGGGCGAGTGACGCGTATTTGTATCGATTGATGGTGACCTAACAGCTTATGACTATTCAGCAGTCCTAAGTGATATGTCATGACAATGTATTTTTTTATAGGCAAATCTTGCTTGTTGTTGTTCTTGGGTCTTAACTTGAGATGACCAGTACTTAGCGGTTGGCGTATAGGGCGTTAGGGATACGCCTATAAGTGCTTTGATCGTGTCAATTGCCAGAATGCTAGGCATTTCGATGAGGATTAAAGATTTATAGGAGATAAACATGTCAAGTCCAGCCAATGTAACTATCAAGAACTTTACCCAACAGTCGATCACCACCCAAGTGACGCGCGACTCTTGGGTAGAAGAAGATGGCGCTTCCATCAATAACCAAGTAATACCTGAGGGGCACGAGCGAACCTTTAAAGTCATTGCAAAAACCGGACACCATGGCGAACTCGATATTGACCTTATCGGTGGTAACTCAGGTCAAAGTCTCGGTGTTTTCTACATCAAGAGCATTAAAGATCCACAAGAGGGCGAGAAAAGCCTTGCTGTTGAACCAGCGAAGGAAACGGTTGTAATGTCGGCAATGGGATACCGACATACGCCGGGAGATGAAGATTTACGCCGTATCGATCTGGTTATCATCGAGCGCTAATCGAGGTTGTTAAGGAATGGCGGCTTTTACTTTACGTAGAAGCCGCCATTTTTATTGTGTGAATCAAAGCACATTTCCCCGTGACCTATAAGCCAACATGATTGGAACCATATTAATATATCGACTTGGTTAATAATTGAATAAATGGATTTATTATCAATAGCTTAAATATGGAAATTCTCCCAGAAATCGAAGTGTCGAACGCGCAGCATGAGGCTATTCAAGCCCTTAGAAACAAGGCATTTCCTGACCATCAAGTTGCCCGTTCTTACTATAAGCAGCTTCTCCACATGCGGGCATTGCAGTACCAAGGTAATCAACTGATTGGTTATATGGGGTTGGATTATAGGGCAGTGAATGTCGGTGGCGACGTATACAAAGTATTAGGGGTGAGTGATTTTTGCATCGAAAGCGCTTGGCAAAGAAAAGGGATTGGCTCGGGTATGCTGGCGCAACTGGCTGACTATGCCAGAGATAAGGATGTTGATTTCATTATTCTTATCTCTGAGGTGCACGATTTTTATGTGGCTAATGGCTTTCAGCTTGTCGAGTCAGATGCCTCTTGGCTACGCATCCATGAACATACAAATTATGGCGTTGCGGTTGAGTATGTTGATGAATTGTACGTTAAACCGATGAAAGATAAATCATGGCCTGCAGGGCATATGGATTGGCTGGGGTATATGTATTAATGGCTTCGGTAGACGTCGTTTATGGTGTGTAAGAGGGGTGAGTCGCCTTTGGCTGGGCGCCTGCAGCTATCTGCAGGCGCGTGATGATATCGGCAACTAAACGCCCTTGCTACTGCATCACCGCAAACGACTCGTAAGGGGCTAGTTTGTAGGTGGTGCTTAACTGTTTGACCGGATCCATATTGTAGCTAAGGCAGGTTAAGGCCTTATCGAGCCAGTGTGTGGGGAGGGTGATGGTTTGTTTTTCCTCACTAAAGTTGCTGACTACCAAAATGCGGTGGGTATCGTCGAAGCGCTCGTAAGCCATCACGTTAGGGTGTGATTCTTCCACAGGCGCAAACTGGCCGTGTACGATCACTGGGTATTGCTTGCGGAGCTTGATCAGTTCACGGTAGTGATAAAGTACAGAGCCGCTATTTTCAGTGGCCCGTGCCACATTGATGGTGGTGTAGTTAGGATTAACCGGTAACCATGGTGTTCCTTGGGTAAAGCCTGCCTGCGGTGCGTTCTCCCATTGCATTGGAGTACGGGCGTTATCGCGACTGTTTTGGTAGACCGCCTCCATCATGGTGTCTGGATCAACGCCTTCTGCAACACGCAAGTCGTAAAAATTGCGGGTTTCGATGTCTTGATAATCGTCGATAGACGGGAAGGCGACATTGGTCATCGCAATCTCTTCCCCTTGGTAGATATAGGGCGTGCCTTTCATCAAGTGTAAGGTTGTGGCGAGCATTTTTGCCGAGCGGGTTCGGTATTGGCCGTCGTGACCAAATTTGGATACGGCGCGCGGCAAATCGTGGTTGTTCCAAAATAGTGAGTTCCAACCGCTATCGGCCAGCTCTTGTTGCCATTTGAACAGTACCTGTTTGAGGGCGGCGATATCCAGCGGTACGGGCTGCCATTTATCGCCATCTTTCCAGGTAGCGGTAATGTGTTCAAATTGGAATACCATGGAGAGTTCATTGCGTTCCGGTGCGCTATAAAGCTTGGCGATCTCCGGCGTTGCGCCCCATGTTTCGCCGACGGTGAGCAAGTCTTTGTCGCCAAATGTGGCTCGATTCATTGCCTGTAGCAGAGGGTGAAGGCGCGGCCCGTTGCCGGTAATGCCTTTGTCGATTTCCTTACCAATTAAATCAATCACATCGAGGCGGAATCCGCCAATGCCTTTGTCGATCCACCAGTTCATCATTTTATGCACTGCGTCATGGACGGCGGGGTTTTCCCAATTCAGATCGGGCTGACGTTTGGAGAACAAGTGAAAGTAATATTGCTCGGTGTTTGGCTCCCATTGCCATGCACTGCCACCAAAAATTGAGCCTTGATCATCGGGTGCACTGCCATCGGGTTTGGCATCGCGCCAAATGTAAAAGTCGCGATAAGGACTGTTTTTGTCGTGAAGCGCGGCTTGGAACCAAGGGTGTTCGTCGGAGGTATGGTTGACCACCAAATCCATCACGATTTTGATGCCAAGCGCGCCGGCTTTATCAATCAAGCGCGTCATGTCTTCCATGGTGCCAAATTCAGGCGCGATCGCGCAGTAATCGGAAATGTCGTAGCCATTGTCATCCATCGGCGATTGATACACCGGTGATAGCCATAACACATTGACGCCGAGCCAATGTAAGTAATCGAGTTTCTCGATAATTCCGTTAAGATCACCAATGCCATCACCATTGGTGTCGTAAAAACTGCGTGGGTAGATTTGATAAACAACGGCATCATGCCACCAAGCGTTCTGCATACCGATTACCTCTTATCGACAATAAAAATCCTCAAAGCCTCAGCTTGAGATGTGGCAAACAGCCTAGCGCGCGAGCAGTGCCAAGAAAAATAGGCGTGACGCTTATTGATATAACCTATTGGCTATATGTAAGGTGACAATAGATTAAAAATCGGCGGTATCATTGAATCGTGTATCCCTATTAGGCTATAAAGTAAGCCGCTAAATTGTGAGTGAGTGCGGTATGGATGTAGAAAAAGTTGCTGGCTACTTTATTGCAGTGGTTGAGGCAGGGGGTATTAAAGCGGCTGCGTTGCAGTTAGGGATCAGCCAACCTTCATTGACGGCACAGATCCAAAAGCTGGAGCAACGTCTCGCATGTCAGTTATTGGTCCGTCATCCTCGTGGCGTCAGTATGACAGCCGCAGGAGAGCTTTATTATCAGCATGCCACCGCACAGCATGCTGCGCGGCAACGACTTCATGCCCAGCTTCATGCTTTGCAAGCGCGTGAAGCGGGACAAATAAAGCTTGGCACTGGGGAGGCGTGGTGGCCTTTGTTTGTTAAACCGGCAGTGCTTGATTATCAATCAGAGCGCCAGTGTGCGGTCCACATCGAATTTGGCAATCGCTTGGCACTGATGGCATCGCTGCTTAGTGGCGATGTGGATGTGTTTATCGGTCATGAAATTGACGATCTGGTTGCGAGCCAGCAAGTCCGCTTTATGCCCTTGTTTCAGGATGCAGAAAGCTATTATGTGGCTGATAACCATCCGCTACTCACAGACACATCGACCCGAATCGATCCTCAGCGTCTGAGTGATTGGCCGTTGATGCGTGTCACCCCTGATCATGCCCGGCATGCGCATTTACTTGCCAACCCGATTACACCTGCCACTTGTTCGCACACCGTGGTGTTTGATGTTGATGCGCTGAGCGCCAGTATCGATCTGTTGCACGACACGCAAGCAGTGATGCCTTATACCAGCAAAGCCGACACATACCTCGCCAGTCAGGGTGTGAGCGTGCTGACAACCCAGCACTACAAAACGGGTAACGTCGGTTTATATACTCTGCGCAATGCGCGGCATGAGAAAGTCGAGGCACTGATCCAACAGCTGTGTGACGCTGCTCAGCAGATGGGCACTCGACCATGTCATACCAGTTAGGGTAAAGCTTATTGAGTAAGAAAGTGCTAGACTAGACCGCCTTTGTAGCACACTGGCTGGGAATGCTGAGTTCTCAATGTAGGGATGAACAAGGAACAGCCGCCAGATTCAGTGGTTACAACGATGGCATCAATAGGTAGCGCCAATTACCAATTTGGCCATAGCGCTGCTAATTTGTGGCGCAAATCACATGCAGTACCTTTATTATCAAAGGAAAGATGATGGTAATTCCAGAAAACAGCAGCATTGTTATTTTTGGTGCATCTGGCGATCTGACCTTCCGTAAGCTGATCCCAGCCCTGTATCATTTGTATGCGAACAAACAGCTGCCTGCGTCTTTCGCAATTTTAGGCGCAAGCCGCACCTTCTACAGTGACGAGTCATTTCGCGACAAATTACGTCACTCCATGCAGGAGCTAGAGAAGACCGATCCTGCTACGCTCGACGCCTTTATGGCGCATGTGCATTATCAGTCGTTTAATATCTCAGATACGCACGAATACCACCACCTAACCGAGCGGTTAGATGCGTTGGCCGATCAGTATGGCTTCACCCAGCGGAACACGCTGTTTTATCTCGCCACGCCACCAAAGCTTTACAATTCGATTCCTGCCAGTTTGGCCGAACATGGCCTCAATGACGAGAGCACCGGATGGAAACGCTTGGTGGTCGAAAAGCCATTTGGTTATGACTTAGTCTCCGCGCGCCAGCTCGACAAAGACATTCACGCCCACTTTGCCGAGCATCAGATTTACCGCATTGATCATTACCTAGGCAAAGAAACAGTACAAAACCTGCTGGTTTTCCGTTTCTCCAACGCGATGTTTGAACCGCTTTGGAACCGTAACTTTATCGATTATGTAGAGATCACCGGTGCGGAGCATCTGGGTGTAGAAGGCCGCGGTGGTTACTACGATCAATCGGGTGCGGTGCGCGATATGTTCCAAAACCACTTGCTGCAAGTGCTTGCACTTGTGGCGATGGAGCCGCCTGCACAAATCAATGCTGACGCCATGCGTGATGAGGTGTTTAAAGCACTACAATCACTCGAACCACTGTCTGATGATGATCTAACCAATAACTTGGTGCTCGGTCAGTATACGGAATCATTAGTGGGTGGGAATGCGTTACCGGGTTATCGCAATGAGCCGGGGGTTGCGGAAGACTCGCGCACTGAGACTTATGTTGGCCTGAAGATGTTTATCAACAACTGGCGTTGGAATGGGGTGCCTTTTTATGTGCGCACCGGTAAACGCTTGCCAACTCGCGTGACAGAAGTGGTGATCCACTTTAAACAGACTCCGCACCCTGTGTTCGGCAAAAATGCCCCTGAGAACCGTTTGGTGATCCGTATTCAGCCCGACGAAGGCATTCAAATGAGCTTTGGCCTTAAAGAGCCGGGCGCCGGCTTTAATGCGAAAGCCGTGAACATGGACTTCCATTACGCTTCGCTGGAAGAAACCCAGATGCTGACCGCGTACGAGCGCTTGTTACTGGATGCCCTTAAAGGCGATGCCACCTTGTTTGCGCGCAGTGATGCAGTCGAAGCTTGTTGGCAGTTTGTTGAGCCGATTCTGCAGTACAAAGAAAATGACAAAGCCTTGTTTGGCTATGCCTGTGGAACATGGGGACCGAAAGAAGCGGATCAGTTGCTTGAGCGTGATGGCCATGCTTGGCGCTTTCCCTGCAAAAACCTGACTGACACGGAATACTGCGAATTATGATAAATGCCCAAGTTTTTGATGATGCCGACGCGGTGGTCAATCATTTAGCGGACATGATGCAAGCACTCAGTGAGCAAGATCGTGCCGTACACATTTCGCTTTCTGGCGGCAGCACGCCCAAAATGCTGTTTAAGCGTTTAGCCAGTGACGACTATGCCAATGCGATTCAGTGGCAAAATCTGCATTTTTGGTGGGGCGACGAGCGCTGTGTAGCACCGGATGATACCGAGAGTAACTTTGGTGAAGCCAATAAGCTGCTGTTTAGCCACATTCGCATTCCGGAAGAGAACATTCACCGTATTCGTGGTGAAGATGACCCGGACGTGGAAGCGGCGCGCTTTAGTGCGGAAATGCAAGCCTTGATCCCAAGCGAAAACGGCACACCTGTGTTTGATTGGATCTTGCTGGGCGTCGGTGGCGATGGCCATACGGCCTCGCTGTTCCCGCACGATCCTCAGTATGACAATACCGCGCTCGCGCTGGTGGCCTTGCATCCTGAATCGGGTCAAAAGCGTGTATCAAAAACCGCCCGTGTGCTGCGCGCGGCGAAGAAAATTAGTTATCTGGTGTTGGGTGAAGGCAAACAAGCGATCGTACATGAGATCGCCACACACGAGCCTACCCAACTGCCATACCCTGCCGCCAATATCCGCAGTGCCAAAGGCACCACGGAATGGGTACTCGATGCCGCGGCAGCAAAAAAATTACCAGAACAGAATTAATGGAGAGCACGATGAAAGGTGATATCGGCGTAATTGGTTTGGCAGTCATGGGCCAAAACCTGATCCTTAACATGAATGACAACGGCTTTAAGGTGGTGGCGCATAACCGTACCGCGGCCAAAGTGGATGAGTTTCTGGAAGGCCCAGCGAAGGGCACCAACATTGTTGGCGCATACTCGTTAGAAGAGCTGGTTGAGAAACTCGAAAAGCCGCGCAAAGTGATGCTTATGGTTCGCGCAGGTGCCGTCGTGGATACCTTTATCGACAAACTGACGCCTCTGCTTGACGAAGGCGACATCATTATCGATGGCGGTAACACCAACTACCCAGATACCAACCGTCGTGTGGCAGCACTGCGTGAAAAAGGCATTCACTTTATCGGTGCCGGTGTGTCTGGCGGTGAAGAAGGTGCCCGTTTTGGACCGTCTATCATGCCGGGTGGCTCTGAAGAAGCGTGGCCAGCTGTTAAACCTATCTTCCAAGGTATCGCCGCGAAAACCGACGCCGGTGAACCATGCTGTGATTGGGTTGGACGTGATGGTGCCGGTCACTTTGTGAAAATGGTGCATAACGGTATCGAGTATGGCGACATGCAGCTGATCACCGAAGCGTACCAGTTCATGAAAGACGGCCTTGGCATGAGCCATGACGAGATGCAGCAGGTGTTTACCGACTGGAACAAAACCGAGCTAGATAGCTACTTAATTGAAATCACCGCAGACATTTTGGGCTATAAAGACCAAGACGGTGAGCCTTTGGTTGAGAAAATTCTCGACACCGCGGGCCAAAAAGGCACCGGCAAATGGACTGGCATCAACGCGCTGGATCTTGGCATTCCGCTGACCCTGATTTCTGAGTCGGTCTTCTCACGTTGCCTGTCGGCACTTAAAGATCAGCGTGTCGCGGCAGAGAAGCTGTTTGAAAAACACATCCAGCCGGTTGAAGGCGATAAAGCCGAGTGGGTTGATGCGCTGCGTCAAGCGCTGCTGGCGTCAAAAATTATCTCTTACGCGCAGGGCTTTATGCTGATGCGTGAAGCGTCTAATGAGAATGGCTGGGATCTCAACTACGGTAACGTCGCATTGATGTGGCGCGGTGGCTGTATTATCCGCTCAGCCTTCTTGGGTAATATCCGCGATGCGTTTGATAAAGATCCTAACTTGGCCTTCTTGGGCTCAGATGCTTACTTTAAAGGGATCTTGGATAACTGCTTGGCAGCATGGCGGAAAGTGGCGGCGAAATCGATGGAAACCGGTATCCCAATGCCATGTACTACATCGGCGCTGACCTTCTTGGATGGCTACACCACGGCACGTCTGCCTGCGAACCTGCTGCAAGCTCAGCGTGACTATTTTGGTGCGCACACCTATGAGCGTCTTGATCAGCCTCGTGGTGAGTTCTTCCACACCAACTGGACAGGCACCGGCGGTAACACCGCCTCGACCACGTACGACGTGTAACGTAGCAGACTAAGTCACTGCCCATAGCAATAAATAGAAAAGGGATGCGCTGGCATCCCTTTTTTAATTTCATCTCAATGATTGTCGTGAAAGTGAAGACTTGAAAACTAATGCTCCAATCTGCGTAGTCTCACTCACAATAGGTGTTAGCTACTCAGTAGAGATGAGTGAGTCATCATGCTCGCTTTCTCTCAAATCGTGACAACGTCACTTAATATTCGCTATCACCATCCAGTGCCCGTTGCGGTTGAGGCTGAGATACGTGCTTGGTGTGTGAAAGCGAAACACGGAATGAGTCAGTTGGAGGCAACGCTTACCGTTGCAGGCACTGTGTGTGCCAGCGCAACGGCAAGCTTTATGCGAATGCGTGCGTCAAAAACTAGCTGACGGCGCGGCGCAGGCGATCATGCACGGCAAGCCACGCTTCGCCATGAGGGGGCTGGGCGAGCCAGATCTCATCGACGCCGAGTTGATCGGCTTGGGCAAGTTGGTGATATAACGCTTGCCCGTAGCGTGCAGCGTCATCTGGCATAGCAATGCAGACCAGATCATCCCGTGTCGGTGCTTCGCCAAAGTGAAGCAAGGCCGCGCGTTTTTCCGGATGGGGCGCAGGGAGATCAGACAAGTCCGCAGCCACCATCTGCAACCGGGTGTTGGGTTGGTAATGACTTCCCACATTGCCGGGCACCACGGTGTCGTGCTGCTCGGGGGCGTCGACTGTTTCACCCAGCACGGTGCTTAGTTCGCTGGCGGTGATTGGACCGGCGCGAAGTACGCGGAATGGACGCTTGGTAAGATCGACAATGGTCGACTCCAGCCCATGCTGGCAAGGGCCGCCATCAATCACTGCAGCAATTTTTCCGCCTAAACCATGCATCACTTGCTCTGCCGTGGTGGGGCTGAGCTTCTTATACGGGTTCGCTGACGGGGCGGCAACGGCAAGCTGATGGCTGGCGAGCAGGTCCAATAACACAGGTTGCGCGGGCACGCGAAGCCCAATGGTATCTAATCCACCCGTGACCACCGGTGAAACATGCTCGGCTCGTGGCAGCAGCAGCGTCATCGGCCCTGGCCAAAAGGCATTCGCCAGCTTATATGCTTCATCCGGGATCTGCGTTGCCCACTCGGTGATCGATGCGACGTCACCGAGATGAACAATCAAAGGATGATTGGCGGGTCGCCCTTTGGCGGTAAAAATGCCCGCGACGGCGTCTGGATTGCTGGCATCCGCTGCCAAACCGTACACGGTTTCTGTGGGCACCGCGACTTGTTCGCCGGCTTTCAGTAGCTCGGCGGCTTGTGTTAGGTCCGTTGAACACTGCGCTGAGAGAAGTTGCGTTTTCAACGACATGCTCCGTTTTATTTTGCTACGTTCAGGTGATACCACTGACCCGAGCGATCGCGTTGCCAAACTGCACCCTGCGCATCAATTTGCATCAAGTACAGCCAGCCGTGATTCGCCAGCGCGGCTATATCGTCATGGCGTGCAAGTATACTATCAATTGCCTCCCGAGGGGCAGCGATAAATACGCTTAATCGCACTGGCTGGTGGCGATATCGACGGCCATCGTGCACGGATTGATGCGATAAGCCGATTCTTAAGTCGCCACCATTGCCTTCAAACACCCCAATGTGGCCACCCACGATGTTGTGTAGCAGTTTGTTTCCGCTGCCGAATTTTTCCGGTGCGGTGACAGAAGCAAAGTACTGCAGATTGATCCAATTGGTCACCACCATGGGCGCGGTGAGTATGGCTTCAAGCTGGCTAAAGTCACGGTCTTTATGCATGTCGTAGTCGTGTAAAAAGCTGCGACCTTGCAAATTAATCTGTCGAGACAGGGTGCGCGGGCCCACGATTAACGCGGCGTTGTCACACAGTCCCCACTCAGGACGCATTTGCGCCCAGTCTTTGGCCCGTGTAGCAAAGAACCGTTTGAGTTTGGATGGCTGGGTTGGTGTTTGATCAAACTGGTTGGCGCGGGTTGCACGTGCTTGTTCGCTCGCAGCGGCCAGCCAAGTTTGCCACGCGGCATGCTCGGGGGCGTGAAAGACATCCAGTGCGTCGGTGGTGGTGTTGTGCATGGCGGCATAAAAACGGGTACTGGCGGGAATCGTCACGCCTTGCTTTGCCATGGCATCACGTACGTCGGCATCGTTAAGAAGCTGTGCAAGTACGCGGACATTTACCTCGCCGGTTTGTCCACCGCAAGCACCACAGTCAAGCCCTGCTGCATGAGGGTTGTTACAGGTTTCACTGCCATGACCCACCAACAAGACGGCATCGGCCAGTTGGTCTGCAATGCCCATTGCCCGCAAGATACCAGCGCCTAGCTCTGCCTTTTCTGCTGCGCTTAACGGCGTATTGTCACGGGTGAGCGCCCAATCACTGTCAGTATGGCTGAGTCGATTTAGCGGGTTTTCGGTGCCAGAAATGCGTAATGCGCGTTTTAATAGGCTCACCAGCTTCAGCATGCCACCGGCTTCGACCATGCCTAAATTGGCGGCAGGCGCATCGAGACTGCGCTGCCAGCCGAGCTTGGTCATTCGTAACCAGCGTTCGGGGGTAGCATGGGTTTGTGAGGCGGTGACCGCCGGTGCCAATAAGCCGGGCAGTTGTGGGCGGTGAATATGGCTATCGGTGGGCTGATAGGCGATCGGCAAGCCAAAAAAGCCAGCAAAGCCAAGGGTTTGAATTCGTTCGGATTGCGATTCTAATGCGCGACGCATCGGTTCAGAGCGCACATCAATACAAAACACAGCTTGCAGCGTGGGCGAGGTGGCGAGGGTGTCGACACTGGCCTGCGCGGACAAGGCGTGTGCCCAAGGGCGCTGCTGACTAATTTCTAGCGCTTGTTGCCAAATCCACAGTGGCGCGAGCTGTTGTTGTGCTTGGTGATACCAATGGCGCACATTCACCGCTTGATGGTGCATGGACTGACGAATGCTTGCCCACGCTGTTTCACGGTGTTTGGCAAGCCAACGTGCCAGCACTGTATCCCAAGCAAGTAAAATCGCGAATAGGCCCATGCCATGTTCTTGCTGTTCACTGTCACTGAGCTGTTGCTGCCAATCTAACCAAGCCTGCCAGCTTGCCCAACCTGATAAACCATGCATCAGCGCGTGGCAATAGGCCAAGTTACCGTCTTGGTCGTGAAGGATCGGTTGCCAAAAGGTGGCCGCTTCAGCGATAAGTGCATCCATTTGAGTGGGCAGTGCGGCGAAATCGGCAAGCAAATCCACGCCAGTGAGGGTTTTAATGCCTTTATCTTGGCTCACTACATCCAACCAGCATTGATAAAGGTGCTCACCGCCTTGGCCTTGGGCATCAAAGCGTTGTGGGTATTGGTGATAAAGCGCGAGAAACTGGCTCACTTGCTGCTGGATTTCTTGCTGCCACGATAAGCCTTCTTGTGCTTCTCGAGTGCGGTCACACAACTCAGCCAATGGCTTCCAACGCGGGAGGTCACTGCTATGACTACGCAGCGCACGCAGACAATCACTGACCGTTAATGCGCTGCCAGAGGTTGAGATGGCCTCGGCAAGATGTGCCTCACTAATAGGCGATTGCCAATGCGACAGATAGTACGCCGACGACATTAGCGGACAGTGGCCACTTAACACCGCTTGTTCGGCAAAGACTTGTTCAATGGGGGTAAAGCGTTGCGGCCACCATGGGTTCACTGCAATCATTTGATCCAACGGCCAGCTTGGCGCAATCGCTGCGACTGCTTGCTGGGTGGCATCGCGAAAATCGCTCACATCGAGGGACTCAGGGTGTGCAGATACGTTGGGCGTTTTCGCAATCATTAACGCGTCTCCTTATGCGGTTGCCATTGGGTCGTTTGTAGTTGGATTAAAGAAGCACTCGGCCACCATTTGAGAGTCAAGCGCGTCGCCCATTCATCAAGGTAAGCCCCGGCGTTCAGCCAAATAAACAGGCGGTTGACCCACGCTTTGTGAGGCCAGTACTGGACCGCCAGTGACAGAGCAAACAGCGCGACAAACAGCACCAGCGCTAAGGCATCGGCAAATAAATAGGTGGCATTTCCGCCCGCGACAAACACAATCAAGCTATGTTTAATGGCGGCGTAGAGCCCAAGCAGGCCAAGCGCAAACACGCTACTGAGCAGCACGCGTGTCGGGCGAGCAGCGCCTGGGCGGGTAAAGGCCGGTAATAGCAGCATGGTCATCGCTATCCACAGCAACCAACCGGCGGCCAAGCTATTTAAAATACCGACACTCAGATGCACGGCGACAATCAAACCGGCGGCGGTGGCCATCGCGGCAAGCCAATGGCTACGACGCGGAACTGAGGCGTCAGCCAGTTGGGTGGCGAGCCAATGATTCACCCCATTGCCGCTGTTGAGGAAAGAAAACGCCTTGTAGAAAGAGTGCGCCAGCAAGTGAAGCAATGCCAACTCGTAAAGACCTAGGGCGATTTCGACTAACATCAGACCCATTTGTGCGACGGTCGACCACGCCAGTTTTACCTTAATGCTCACGCGTGTCAGGCTCACCAGTCCCGCCACCAGCGTACTGATGCCTGCGATAACCAGCAGGGCTAGGCTGGCACTGGGGCTCGCCGCGAGCACTGGCGCGAACAGCATCAATAAGATCCCGCCAAGGTTCACGATACCGGCGTGCAATAAGGCAGAGACAGGCGTTGGCGCTTCCACCACTTGAATCAACCAGCCGTGCAAGGGCAGTTGAGCGCACTTGATAATCGCCACGCCCACCAACATAAAGGCGGCGATGCTTACAGTCAGCGTGTGAGGCTGCTGGCTGACTTGAAACATCAATTGGTCAATCTGTGCGGTTTGGTAGTGGAAAAACAACAGTAAGAATGCGCCACCGAGTAGCAATTCGCTAAAGCGGGCGAGCAGCATTTTTTTGTGTGCCGCGAGTTGGGCGCGAGGCCGATGCGGATAGAAAAGAATTAAGCGACCCAATGAGAGGCTAACTGCCACCCAAGCGAGCCAAAACAGCAACAGGTGATTACTGACTAAAACCAACAAGACTGCTGACAAGGTGAGCAGTAAGGATGAAAGAAAACGGTGTTTGTCGGCTTCGCCCGCAAACGCAGTGGCACTGTATCGCCATATAACACCGCCAAGAAGAGCAACCAGTGCGAGCAGCACCAGTTTGAGCGGGGTGACGAGAAATAGGGATAACATGACTTACCTCACAGCAATAGTTATGAGATACATTGTGAAAACTTACTACAGTTAAGTAAAATACATAATAAATCATTTTTCATTCTGTTTTAGAGAACGATGAGCCGACTCAACTACCATCATTTATATTATTTCTGGCAGGTGGCGCGTCACGGGAACCTGACCCAGACCGCCCGTCAGCTGCATATTTCGCAGTCGGCGCTGTCGTCGCAAATCAAACAGCTTGAACAGGCGATGCAGGTGCAATTGTTTGAGCGGCAAGGTCGTACATTGACGTTGACCGAAAGTGGCTATCAAGCGATGAACTATGCCGAAGAGATATTCCGACAGGGGGAAGAGTTAGAGCAGTTGCTATCCAGCGGCGGGGCACTGTCTAGTGCCACGATTCGCATTGGCACTTTATCGACCATGTCGCGGAACTTTATCGAGCAGTTTATTCAGCCACTGGTCAATCAACGGGAGTGCCGTTATGTGTTGCAGTCGATGGATCAAACCGGCTTGCTGCATGCGCTGTCTGATCACCAGTTGGATTTGGCGCTAACCAATATCGCGGTGCGGGGGACCAATAAACAAATTTGGCAGTACCAGCAACTGGCACGCCAGCCGGTGGCCGTGATTGGTTGGCCGGGTAAAGCGTTATCGCCCACCTTAGATGCCAGCTACCAGCACCAAGCGTGGGTGTTGCCTTATGGCGATAACCCGATTCGCTCGGGGTTTGATGCTATCTCGGCGCAGTATCAACTCAAGCCTTACATCATGGCAGAAGCCAATGATATGGCAATGCTGCGCCTATTAACCCGCGACAATGATGCGTTGGCGGTGATGCCTGAAGTGGTGGTTCGTGATGAACTAGATAGCGGTATGCTCACCCGCTACGCCTTACTGCCGAGTGTGTATGAGCCGTTCTATGCGGTATCGATTAAACGTCAGTGGGTACATCCGAAATTGAATTCGCTTTTAGATGCGTTCAGTGCGTCGCCGCTCGCGCATGGCGACGACCTTCGCGACGGCAACGGTCAGAGCAATACCTAACGTCGTCCCAACAGCGCGCCCACTTTTTACGCCACGTAAAGGGGCGTTCGCACGTCAAACATACCTTGGTGGGAAGGTGCGGCTTTTTATGCGCCATCTGGGTTGCCTCCAGGGGATTGAGTGGCAGGTAAACGTGATTTTTTAGTGCGCTTGTCTGCGTGCTCCGGGCTTTTTCGTTGTTCAGGGCTGTTTGTTGGCTCAGGGCTATTTGTTTGCTCCGGGCTGCTTGGACGCACATGGGTGGCGAGTATCCGTGCTTTTTCGATACGAACCGCGTCTTGTTGACGAAACGACCATAAAATATCACGCGCACGTTTGCCAGTTTGTTCGATATCGACAATAGGTTTCGGGTAGTCTTCACCAAGCACCACCCCGTACATCATCGCTTCCATGTCGGTCATTTGCCACGGGGTGTGGATCAAACTGTCGGGCAAGGGAGAAAGCTCAGGTAACCATTCACGAATAAATGCCCCTTCTGGATCTTGCTCTTGCGATTGTTTCACTGGGTTATAAATGCGCAGGGTATTGGCGCCCGTCACGCCAGCCTGCATTTGAAATTGGGGGTAATGAATACCGGGCTCAAAATCGAGAAATAGCTGCGCCAAATGATGCACACCGCGGCGCCAATCGATCAGTAGATGGTGAGTTAAAAAACTGACCAGCATCGCCCGCATACGAAAGTTGATATAGCCGGTGGCGTGTAGGCAACGCATACAGGCATCGACGAGCGGATAACCGGTATGACCTTGTTGCCATGCGAGCAGATGCGCATCGCTCTGCGGACCGTTCGCGTACTCAAAATGTAAGTAGCCTCGATTAACGGGGCGATGCTCCATGTGGTGCTCGCTTTCAAATTTCTGCATAAAATGACAGTGCCAATGCAAACGTGACACCATAGCGACCAGCGCACGCCGCCAACCCTTTTTTTGCCAATGGAGGAGGGTGATTTGATACATCTCGCGCAAGCTGATGTTACCCCAAGCAAGATAGGGTGACAGTCGCGTACAGCTTTTGCGGCTGGCGAGCGGTTTAGAGATGTGGCGCTGATAAGTTTGCCCACGCTCGCGGAAAAAAGACTGCAAGGTTTTATACGCCCAACTCGGCCCGCCGGGCTGAAAGCGTGGCGCGGGAGAGTCCCACTGGTGGTGACCGAGCGCGGGTAGCGTGAGTGATGTGTCTAGCCAGCGCGCTTGTTGCCAATCGGGATCGGCAAGAGGGGCACGCATCACCTTTTGCCATTCTGCGTCCCAATCAACCCGGTTTTTAGCGCCGCGGATCACCGCTCCAGTGAGGTATTCATGCCACGGGATCTGATGGCTCTCTAGCCATTTCGCCACTGCTTTATCTCGAGAAAATGTCGCCTCGACGCCAATTTCTTGATGGCTGTATACCGCGCCAATTACCCGTTGCTGGTGGATGGCGTCGAAAATGGCGAGTGCGTCACCTTGGCAAATAGTGACCTGCCCGTCAAACGGCGCCAGCTGCTGATTAAGATCGCAAAGCGATTGCCAGACAAATCGCCAATGGCGCTCGCTATGGTGCGGATCGTTAAGCAGCAATGGCTCAAACAGGTACAAAATCACTAAGGGACGCCCAGCGGCAATGGCCGCTTGTAAAGGGGCATGATCCCGCAGGCGTAAATCGCGTTTTAGCCACACAAGGCTGATGGGCGCGGACATAGGGCTCTCGACAGTCGTAACAACAAACTTTTATTCACCCTTGGCGATACGAGGCTGAATGACGCTTGGATCCCTAATAGTGACTTGGTTGAGGTCTAATTTCTCTCATTAACAAGCGCTAAGCGTACAAAGCGAAATCAAAATGGTTTGCATTTGCCTTTTAAGCATCGGAAAATTACCGCTCTCAGAGATAACGGGCAAGTGCCACGCGCTTGTGTTTGCAGAAGTAGGATCGGGATATGTTAGAGGCAAAGGACGTTGCGTTTGCCGTCAACGGAAAAGTGTTACTCGATAAGGTGAGCTTGTCGTTTACGCCGGGAAAAATCTGTGCGTTAGTCGGACACAATGGGTCGGGCAAGTCGACGTTGATAAAGCTGTTAGCGCAGCAACAGGCAACCAGCAGCGGGCAGATCGCATTAGACCAAAAACCCTTATCAAAATGGTCGGAAAAAGCCTTTGCGCGCGAGGTGGCGTATTTACCACAGCATTTACCGGCAACCGATAACTTAACTGGGTATGAGTTGGTCAGTTTTGGTCGCTATCCTTGGCATGGCTTGCTGGGGCGGTTGACCAAAGCCGATCACCAAGCGATCAACGAGGCAATGGCGCTCACTGGTACTCAGGGTTATGCCGAGCGCTTGGTCGATACCTTATCAGGCGGCGAGCGCCAACGGCTGTGGATTGCGATGCTGCTGGCACAGCAAACGCGTTATTTACTGCTCGATGAGCCGCTATCTGCACTGGATGTGGCCCACCAAGTTGAAGTGATGACCTTGGTGCGTAAACTTAGCCGAGAGCTGGATAAGTCCATCATTATTGTGGTGCACGACATTAATATGGCAGCGCGTTTTTGTGATGAGATTGTCGCGCTGCACAGCGGGCAAGTCCTGACTCAAGGTGCGGTTAGCGATGTGTTTCAAGAGTCGGCCCTCAAATCGATTTATGGCATTGAAATGCCGATTGCCGATCATACCGCCGGCTATGCGGTTGCTATGCCGGGGGAGTTATCGCCGGTATGATCAAGTCCTCTTTTTTGACGCTTGTGGTCTGGCTGACCGCGGCCATGATGTCAGCGAGCGTGAGCGCGTCGCCTCGTATTCTCTCGCTAGATTGGACCCAAACTGAAACCTTGTTGGCCTTAGGGGTGACGCCCGTCGCGGTCGCGCAAAAGGCGGATTACAATTCGTGGGTGAAAGCCCCGCCCATTCCAGAAAAAACCGTCGATATTGGGCTTCGCACCCAGCCTAACATGGAGCGTTTGGCCGAGCTTCACCCCGATAAAATTCTGATCTCGCCCATTTTTAAGGCAATGAAGCCCAAGTTAAGTACCATTGCGCCGGTCAGTTCAGTTCCTCTGTATGAAAGCGGCCTAAGCTGGGCGTCGCTCAAAACCGTAACGCGGCAGATTGCACGTGAGGCAAACCGTCCTGAGGCCGGTGAAACCCTGATTGCTAATGCGAAGCGGCAATTAGCGAGCCTGCGCGATACTATTCCCGGCGAACAGCCTCCGCTGCTGATGATCCAGTTTCTGGACGCCAACCATGTGCGGGTGTTTGGGACGAACAGCCTGTATCACGCCGCTATCAGTGAACTGGGGCTTAGCAACGCGTGGCAAAATACCACCAACAGTTGGGGGTTTAGCATGGTCTCCACCCGCGAGCTGCTAGACCTTGATGCGCAACTAGTGATTGTGCGCCCACTCCCCGCGGGCGTCGAGCAAACTCTTCAGACCAATATGTTTTGGCAATATTTGGTTAAACGCACGGGGCATACGCCATTGATGATTGATCCGGTATGGAGCTTTGGGGCGATTCCATCGGCGTTACGCTTTGCCCGCCTTGTGACCGCGGCATTGATCGACCAAGGAGGGCAGGCATGAAACTGAACCTGTTATGGGTGCCCTTGGCGTTACTGGCGGCACTGTTAAGCCTCGCCTCCACTCAGTTGGGGCAGTGGAATGTGAATGCATCCATGCTCTGGCAGTCGCTGTGGTCGCTGGATGACAATGCGTCGATTGGCGTTGTGATGCATTTAACCTGGTGGCCGCGTTTGGTCACCGCATTGCTGGCGGGGGCGTGTTTGGGGTTGGCCGGTACCTTGATGCAACAAGTGTTGCGCAACCCCTTGGCCTCGCCCTCGACGCTGGGGGTAGCGAATGGCGCTAGCTTGGCGCTGATGCTTGCGACGCTTTATGCCCCTTGGCTACTGACTTGGTCGAGCGCGATGGTGGCGATGTCTGGCGGAGTGCTGACCATGCTGGTGGTCTTTGCGCTAGCATGGCGACGCGGCCTATCGCCCACCGTAGTGGTGATCGCGGGGTTGATTTTAAACCTTTACTGCGGCGCGCTCAGCACCGTGCTGCTGTTAATGAATCAAGAAGCGCTACACGGCATGATGGTGTGGGGCGCGGGCTCGATGGTGCAAACCGACTGGTACAGTGTGCAAGCCTTACTGCCGCGTATTGGATTGGCGGTCGTGTTGATCCTTGCCTTATTAAAGCCGCTTAACGTCTTGAGTCTTTCGGATGAAGGGGCGAAAAGCTTGGGCGTATCACTGGCGAAAATCCGTGTGATTGCTCTAGGGCTATCGGTGCTTCTGACCGCGTGGGTAGTTAGCTTGATTGGCGTGATTGGCTTTGTCGGTCTCGCCGCGCCCGCGATTGCGCGTTTATGTGGCGCACGTAAGCTTATCACCCGTTTGAGCTTGGCGATGATTTTAGGTGCCTTGATGTTGGCAGCCACCGATTTGGCTGTCCAACTGTTACCCGGCCGCCGTGCAATGATGGTGCCCACGGGGGCGGCGACGGCAGCGTTGGGAGCGCCTCTTCTTTTGTGGTTGTTACCACGGGTGTCACTGGGGAATCGTCAACGCCAACAAATGCATGCCGGGACGTCCGCACCACGTCAGGATTGGCCACTAGGCCGAACGTTGATGTTACTGGTGTTGGGGGTGGTGATTTTTGCCACTGTATCGCGTCAAAGTGAGGGCTGGCAGTGGCTGGCGCTCAGCGGCGATTGGTCCTTGTTGGAATGGCGCTTGCCACGCTTGCTGGCCGCGGCATTGGCGGGTGGTGTGCTTGCTGTTGCCGGTGCCGTGCTTCAGCGTTTGAGTGCTAACCCGATGGCGAGCCCTGAAGTGATGGGGATCAGTGCTGGTACGGCGCTGGGACTGATTGTCACCATTTTTGCGGGCATGGGCGCATCTATGCTGAGCTTATATATCGGCGGTCTAATCGGTGCGGGGGCGACCTTGGCGTTGATTGTGCTGCTTAATCGCAAAACCGGCTTCCAACCAGAAAAGGTGTTGCTCACTGGCGTCGCCATAGCCGCACTGATGCAAGCGGTAAAAAGCTTCTTGATGGCGGGGGGCGATCCTCGCGCGTATCAAGTGCTCGCGTGGATTTCAGGTTCAACCTACTATGTGACTGACAGTACGGTGACCACACTGGCCTTGGTCGCCGCGGTGCTGGTGGTGCTAGGATTAATGTGCCAGCGTTGGCTCGATATTTTGCCGCTCGGTGGCGAAACGGCTCAATCGTTGGGGGTTAAGGTTGGGCGTGCCCGCATGCTGTTGCTGGCCCTCGTTGCGGTGATGACCGTCAGTGCCACCTTGGTGGTGGGGCCGCTTAGTTTTGTCGGGCTGATGGCCCCGCACATTGCGCGTAGTTGGGGGGCGAAAAATGCCCGAGCGCATATGGTCACCGCCGGGTTGATTGGCATGGGCTTGATGCTGTTTGCCGACTGGCTAGGGCGACAATGGTTGTATCCGCAAGAAATGCCAGCTGGGATCATTGCTTCCTTGATTGGCGGGCTTTACCTCATGATTGTGTTACGTAAGCTATAGTTTTAACGTGCGGTGATCGACAGGATCGCCTCATCCCTAACTAAAGAGATGCAGTTTGCATCTCTTTTTGTTTGAGGAGCCAAGAGAATGAACAGTGATTCCATGCAGCGCGTGGCGGTTGTCGGTGCAGGTGGCGCGATTGGTGAAGCTTTTTGCCGCGCATTGCTCGACAAGCCATCCATTCAGCAAGTCTTTGCGTTGGGGCGCCACCCCGAGCGACTTGCTGAGATAAGTGAAAAGGTGGTGCCTGTGGCGGTGAACATTCGCGATGAAGCATCAATACAAGCGGCGGTCGAGCACATCGACGACAACAGTTTAGATGCGCTGATCATTGCCTCGGGAATGCTTCATGATGATGCGGTGAGTCCAGAAAAGCGACTCGCGGCGTGCAGCAGTGAGGCCATGCACCAGCTTTTTGATGTGAATGCGGTCGCGCCGCTGCTGTTGAGCAAACATCTTGCGGCCAAATTGAAACGCAACGCTGAGGCGAAGCTCGCAATCTTGTCGGCGCGCGTGGGCAGTATCAGTGATAACCGTGCGGGCGGTTGGTATGCCTACCGTGCAAGCAAAGCGGCGGTGAACATGTTGATCAAATGCATGAGCATCGAGCTCGGCCGACAAGATAAATCATTAACCGTGGTTGGCCTGCATCCGGGGACCGTCGACAGTCGTTTATCCGCGCCATTCCAAGCCAACGTTAAGCCCGGTAAGTTGTTCAGCCCGGCTCAATCGGCTGGCTACTTATTGTCGGTTTTGGATGGCCTCGACAGTCGTCATACTGGGCGTCTGTTTGCGTGGGACGGAGAAGAAATTGCCCCATAGGTTGGGGCATTATAGCGTTATTTCCAATGCAATGGCTGCTCTAGCGTCGACAAAGGCTTTTCCGTGCCAAGCCCTATCATTTCATCGTATGCCGTGTCAGTGACTAATACGTATTGCACGGCATTAACCCATTCAAAATCATCTTTTACCGCCAGCAAGCTGCGAGATAAATAGGGTTTATCGCCTTGATAAATTAGCTTCTGCTCCACCGTATCGCCGTGACGTAAAAAGGCGATGGCTTGATATAACATGCCATCAATGCCACGGATCTGAATCTTGTCAATGTTGTCGTAATTTATCAGTTCGCTCAGTTGTAAATTCATCACTCGTCCTTGCAGTTAGGCCTTTCTTAAATACTACGAGCCATGCAAGCACGCGGATCCCTCGAGGATGAGGCATTCCCCGTAGCGATAGCCTTTTGGATGCTTAATGTAAAATAAATGTTACGCAAAGGTAAAATTAAAACCGGGGTGAGGAGATGATTTTATCAGCAAAGTCGACGTAATCTGTGAGTAACGGAGACATTGCGTAAGGCTAAGGGCCGCTGTTTACGCGCGATTTTTACGCCAGACAACGACACAAGGCGGTGAACGTGAAACAGAGTAAATACGAATCCAAACCAGTTGATGAGCTGGGTCGTGTAGCCTGGTCGGCACAAGAAAACGATGTATGGCGCCAGTTAGTCACACGGCAGCTTGCGTGTATCAAAGACAAAGCGTGTCAGGAATATCTCGACGGGTTACGAATGCTCGACTTGCCGCATGACACGGTGCCACAGATCCCAGATGTGAATGCTGTGTTAATGCGAGAAACGGGTTGGCAAGTGGCCCCTGTGCCTGCGTTGATTGATTTCGACCAGTTCTTCGCTTTACTGGCGGACAAGAAATTCCCTGCGGCGACCTTTTTGCGCACCAAAGACGATTTCGATTACTTGCAAGAGCCGGATTATTTTCATGAGATCTTCGGTCACTGTGCGATGCTGACCCACCCAGCGTTCGCTGAATTTACCCATATGTATGGTCAACTGGGTAAGAAGGCCACGCCCAAAGAGCGCGTCTATCTTGCACGCTTATATTGGTTTACGGTCGAATTTGGTTTACTCAGTGACTCGCAAGGCAATCGCAGTATTTATGGCGGCGGGATCTTGTCTTCACCGGCGGAGACCGAGTACGCCTTTAATAGCGACAAAGCGGTGCGTAAGCCTTTAGAAGTGATAGATGTCATGCGCACGCCATATCGGATTGACATTATGCAACCCATTTACTTTACCATTGAGTCGATTGACGATTTATTTGCCATCAGCCAACGTGATTTGATTGCTGATGTGCATCAAGCCATGGAACTGGGCCTTCATGCGCCTTTGTTCCCGCCCAAACCGAAAAAGACAGAACAGCAAAAGGAAACGCAACATGTCTGAACTAACTGAGTTGAAATGTGAAGCCTGTAATATTGATGCCCCTTTGGTCAGCGCTGATGAAATGCCAGCGCTGCTTAAAGACATTCCGCAGTGGCGCAAAGTAACACGAGATGGGATTGATCAGCTCGAACGTGAGTTCACCTTCCGCAACTTCAAGTTGGCGTGGGCGTTTGCCAACCAAGTGGCTGAGCTGGCTGAGCAAGAAGGCCACCATCCGGCTATCTTGCTGGAGTGGGGTAAAGTGACCGTGACTTGGTGGTCGCATAAGATTAAAGGCTTGCACAAAAATGATTTTATTTGTGCGGCGAAAACTGACGGCATCGCCCCTGAATAAACCCAAAACGCCCCGAGAGTGATCTCGGGGCGTATCTTTTTCGCTCACTTGCTATCTATCCCTGTCACGCAAGTATCAATTTTGCGCCGCCAATGCTTTTCATTGGCATATCTCTAAATAGAACACGATAAAGTGACGCGGTCACTTTATCGTGTTGTTCTTACTCTTCTTCGTCGCTTGCGTCTTTTTGCTTAACGGCAAAATACTGCGCCAAGATGTCATCGGTGAGCTCACCTTTCTCTTCAAGGGCTTTGAGCTTTGCCACAATCGCTTTTTGTTCGTCGAGTGATGGCAAAGTCTCTGGCTCATGCTCGGGCGCGTCATCGGCAATATGCTGTAAAGGATCCATTAGTTTACATCTCATACGGGATTAACAAATTTACTGGCAAGCCTACCATATCTTTCTGGAAATCGCGTAGCTTGCTCAGAGCATCTCAGTTAACATCAAACCGAGACGTTATTTTATTGGTTTTCATCAAAACGCATTTTTGTTCGTCGTGCGGTCGAGAACTCGGCATTGGTTACTTTGAAATTACCGGCGATGTGTCGGAGTTTTTCTTCCATTTTGTTAATGTCACCGCTTAGACCTGCACACATATCAATGGCGCGACGCGTTGACTCAAACCTATCATCCATTACGGTAAAGTTATCGCTGACGCCGGAGAGGACGTTTACCTGTTGATTAATCGCTGAGTCAATTTGCGCTACATGTGCATCGATTGCAGTCATTGCATGCGCAATATCTTCGAGGCTAGATTCTGTTTCGGTCACACTCAAGGCGCATGCACGTGTCGATGTTTGTCCTTTTTCCATCGCCGAGGACAGGTGATGCGTACTGGCGACAATATTGTTGACCATCTCCGTTACATCGGATGTTGAGCGTGTTGTTTTTGAAGCTAAGTTTCGAACTTCATCGGCAACAACCGCAAAACCGCGTCCCATTTCCCCAGCGCGTGCCGCTTCGATAGATGCATTTAAGGCTAGGAGGTTAGTTTGCTCTGCGATATCGCTAATCACATCAACGACCTTCTTAATATCTTCAGCGTGTTGTTTTAGTTCATCGACCGCAGAGGAAACATCGTCAATTTCTCCTTCCAACTCTCGCATCACCGTCACCGTATCGCTGACGGCTTTCCGCCCATCTTTGACTTCTGTCGCGGCATGCTCTGTGGCGGATTTGATGTTGGTTAGTTCACTTTCAACGGTATGACTGGTTTCGAGTGATAACGTTAAACTGTTGCGTACTTCATCGGATTGCGATTGTGTGTCGGTCGCGTGACGAGTTAGTATGTCATTGATTTCATGAACATCTTCAGATATCGGTTTTAACCTAGCAATGGCGCTTAATAAGTTGGAGAAGGTGCTATCCAGATACTCGATAAAATAGTTAAAACCGGCAGACAGGGTTGAGAGCTCATTCGAACCTGAGGACTCGAGCCGATAACGTAGATCACCACTCCCAGACGACAGATCGTGCACCGTACCGACCATTTTGCGTAGCGGTGATGTAACCGCTTTAGCCATTAACCAGCTAACCAGGATACTTGCGAGTAATGCCAAGATCAGCATCACGGATAATGTTGAGTAGGTTTGGTTTTTGAGTGATTGCGCCAGCAGCATGGCTTCGCTTTCATCAATTTCGCTTAAAAGCACCCAGTTTAGCCCTTGAATATTCAAAGGCTGATAGGCGGAAAATACTGGAACACCGCGATAGTCCTCGAAGAGGGAAAACCCAGTGTCTCCAGCAAGTGCAGCTTGCGTTCCTGGCGTGTTTACCGGCTGCAAGCCGATGGTCGTATTACGAGCACGGATTTCGTCGATGGTCTCGTTCGCCACACCAGATAGCGCGAGTTGTTCAAAATAGTGGCTAGGATCGTCTATTAAGAATCGACCATCTGAGCGCATGAGGTTATCACTACCTACCAAATAGGTTTCACCACTTTCCCCAAAACCGGTTTCCTTCCAGTTTTGTTTATGCGTTGTGATTGCGTTTAGTGCATCTATGGGCATTTGAAAAATAAGTACGCCGCTGACTGAACCGTCATCTCGGGTTATGGGGGTGCCAATAAAAGCCGCCGCAGCATCATACGAAGGTAAGTAAGAAGCAAAGTCACTTAAAACGGTTTCACCCGACGATAGTACTCGCTTATACACCTCGGCAATACCCGTATTACTGTACGGGCCTGAGGTGAGTGATGTCGCAAAATCCAGCTCTTTATAGACCGAGTAAACGATGTGACCGTTATCAGGTTCAACGAGGAAAATATCGTAAAAGCCAAACTGGTTTAAAAACGCTTGAATGATGGGGTGATACTTGGCGTGCACATTGTCATAGTCGGTATCGTTTGGAGAACGATTCAAGTTGTCTTTGCTACCAAGGGGGGATGGATTATCACCAATATACAGTGTTTGAAAGTAGCGAGCCGGTGGCGATAGACCACTAAGCATGCTGTTTAATGGCGGGCTCTCGCCTGCGTTTTGATTTCGATACTGACTGGCAAATTCGTTGCTGTAGTAAGACTCTAGTGATGAAGATGCTGGAGTGGAGTGTGTTTGAAATGTTGTTGAAAATGCGACGCTAAAATCTTGCATCGCTTGCCGATACATCAAATTGTTAGCGTTTGATTCGACTTGACGACGAATGATGCTGAAGTAGCTTTCTAGCTGTTGTGCAACTTGATTTCGGCTGGCTGTGAGTTGACTTTCAATTCGGTTAGTAAGCAATGATTTGGATTCATTAACGGTGAGAAAGCCTAATGTAAGTGCACTGACCACAACAAAAGTGATCACTAAAGATGTTGTTCCAATCAATAACTTTGACTGCAGCTTCACGGCTTATCCTCCACCTAGTTCTTTATTCTAATAAAAGATTAGACCGGAACAGCACCTTCATAGCGATTTTATACATGTTTAATGTGTTGACCTACACGAAAATGGTAACAATATTGAATCAGACACAACTAATAGTTTGATTTATTTACCGTCTGTCTTGGCATACGGAATAAGTTTTTATTGTCATACTTTAGTATAAGCGCATAGGATGGAAGGAACACAAGGCGTGCAGGGTGTCGTGTTAAACGACGCAGGCCTTTAAATGGAAACCCGCACACAGCGGCTATCGCGAGGAAGCAATGATGGACAGATTTGTTGAGTTCTATCACTTAAATGCATTCGTTGCACAAGGACAGGGTGGGAATCCCGCCGGTGTTGTTAGGCATGCAGATGTGCTGGATGATGCACAAATGCAGGCCATTGCAACAGACTTCGGCTATCCTGAAACGGCATTTATTTGTCATAGCGAGCATGCTGATGTCAGATTGCGGTTCTTTACTCCGACTAATGAGGTCGCGTTTTGTGGTCACGCCACTGTGGCAACATTTTCTGCGCTTTGGCAGTTGGGTGAACTTGAAGCTGGCGATTATGAGCAAGAAACGGGGGCAGGCGTCCTGCAAGTGTCCATCTTAGATTCGGGAAAAGTTAACTTTGAGACGGCAATTCCAGTTATCAGTGACGGACCGAATGAAAAGGTGATTGCCGATGCGTTTCACATAGACAGTAAAGATATCCTATCGACGGGATTACCTGTCAAAGTCGTCTCCGCGGGTGGACCCAATATCATTTTGCCGCTTGCGTCCCTCGATGCACTGGCTCGGATGTCACAAGACAGGGAGGCGGTTATTGCGCTGACGGAGGCTTACGATTGCATTGGGGTGCATGCGTTTGCTTTGTCTCCCCACGAGTCGGATATCACTGCGTGTTGTCGAAACTTTGCACCTGCGGTCGGGGTGGATGAAGAGGCGGCTACTGGAAGTGCTGCTGCCGCCTTAGCAGCGTACTTGACTGAGTATCAGGGCACACATAATCGATTTGTTTTTGAGCAGGGTGAGCATATTGGGGCGCGATCGCTACTGTCTGCCGTGGTCAAAGTTGATGGGCAAGGCCACCAGCGCGCTTGGGTGGGTGGCGAAGCAAATACCCTAGCACGGCGTGGCTATCGGTTAGATGCGATTAGCGCTTAACTTACTCAGTTCAATCAGAAAAAATCATCAGGGTTGGCGCGATTAGTCTACGTTTATTAAAGGGATCTAATTTGCGGGGTTAACATCGTGAGTGAAACCTTCTTTTCGTGTCAGCCAATTTTTGATGACCGACAGCAGCACTGGGGAAGTGAGCTGCTTTTTCGTGAAGGTCTAGAAAACAAGTTTCCATCAATTGACGAAGACACTGCCACATCAAGAATACTGAGTGCTAATTTCCTGTCTGGTAATGAATTAGACGACCAGTTGCGTTACGTGGTGAGTTTTTCCGAAGCAGCACTACTTGACGAGTTACCTTTATCCATGCCGGTGTCACGTCTGGTGATCTGCATTAGTGAGAAAACACGACCAACACCGTTATTGCTTAAAAAACTTCGTGCGTATAAAAAAGCCGGTTTTATGTTGTTGGGCTCGAGTTCAGCTTTCTCGAATCAGTGGCTGGAGTATATCAATTTGTTTAATTTAGTCAGCGTCGATATGGATCGTGATGATCCTATGCGCTGGGTAGGTACGATATCTGATTATCCTGATATTCGATTTTTGATTCGAAAAGTAGAGAAACAAGAAGAGTTTACGTTAGCAAAGCAGTTAGGTTACAGCCTCTTTCAGGGCTATTTTTTCGAACAACCGAAAATTCGACGCCAAAGTGATGTTGCACCGTCAGTTATCACCCTGCTGGATGCCTGTATTATCATCAATCGAAGTCCTTATGACATTGACGAAATCACTGATGTGATATCGCGTGATGTGTCTTTGCTCTATAAGGTAGTCACCAGTGCCAATGTGTTGGCCAAGTCAAAGAAAAAGAGCATTTCTAATCCTAAACAAGCAGTCGTTTACCTCGGTTTAGAGGCATTACGCCGTTTAATTTCTCTCCTCATCATGTCCAACATGAATCATCAAGAGTGTTTGCATTTGCAAAATGCTGCTATTTTGCGCGCAATATTTATGCAACAAGCTGCATCTATGTTGAAAGGGCTGGATGCTGATGAAGGTTTTCTCGTTGGTGCCTTTTCCTTTTTAGATGCCATGTTGGGTTGTCCGATGGAAGATGTGGTGAGTCATCTAGATCTTAGTCAGGAAGCCAAGCAAGCCCTACAGTCACAAAGTGGCCATTACGGTGCTTTGTTGGAATTATGCAAGAATATCGAACATGCGAATTGGGACTGGGTGTCGAAAAGCTGCGAAAAGCTCACATTAAAAGAGCGTGTCGTGTTGAAGGCGTTTGAGAAAGCGCGAGAGCAAACGCAAACATTAGCCGCAACCATGCAGGTATAAGTATGAATCGAGTGGGAATGCGCTTAGCTGTTATTTTGATTGTGTTGGCAACACTGCTGCTGGGTGGATTTGGCTATTATAACTATCATGTTGCGAAGTCGCGCTTAGAATCCGATATGAATCAGGACTTAACGTCCATTAGCCAGCGACTCAAACAGCGCCTGCCCACATTGATGTGGAATTATGATTTTGAAAATGTCCAAAATGATCTTGATAGTGAGATGGGATCGCGATACGTCCATCGATTAGAGCTTGTTGATGCTAATGGGCAATTTCGTTATGTCACAGATTCAAAAGGGACGCGTGCAGATTCTGAACTGAGTCAGTTGACAATTCCACTTGAATACGATGATCGCAGCCGTTCGGTAAAAGTCGGCGATCTGATCATTTATCGCGATAGCAGGTACATCGATAAAGAGCTCAACACTGAGATATTACGTACGACGACGCAAATTATTTTGCTGAACTTGCTAGTGGGTTTCTTTATTTGGAAATATGCCAAGCAGATCAGCCGCGCAGAGCAAAGCCGCGCCTACCTCGATACCGTTATTCATAGCTATACCGATGCACTCTTGGTGCTGGGTGACAAGCATTCCATTATTACCATCAACGAATCGGCCAAACGGTTGTTTGAGCTTGAATCTGTCCCTGATGAAGCCATCACACTGTCGGCCATTGTGTCTCGTGTTAAGCCCAATTCGCGCGCCTATTTTTCTCAGGCACTCTACGATTTAAATGGCAAGACTAACCGCTCTTATGAAATAGAAACCGAGAGTGGAGAGCGGGTGGTGCAGGTGAAATCCACTCCCATCAAAGACGAAGACCCACGCGCGCTGAATGTCGCTATTATTCGCGATATCACCGAACAACACCTCGATAAACAAAAAGTCTCTAAAGGGGCAGAGTTATTCTCCGCCATGAAGAGCTTACAAGATAAATTTCTGATTCGAGAGGATTTTAGTAAAAGTTTTCATGATGTCCTTAAAATCTTGCTGCGTATCGGCGAGAGTAATCATGGCATCATTGTTGAAGTGGGTGGCAATGATGAACCAGAGCAAGCGGGCTTGCCCTACCATGTGCTTGCCCAAACTCGGTTGATTCAAAACGGTTATGTAGGTGATGAGTTTGTTCGCAATCTGTTGATTGAAATTATTGAAACCAAACAAAGTAAACGCAGCCTACAAATGGCGGGTGTCGCGGGTAACAACCAGAAAATGATCATCAATGTATTGGGCTTACCACTATACATGTCGAACCAGCTCGTTGGCGTGGTTTGTTTATTCGATGAATCAACCACCTATGATGATGAGCTGCAAAGCTGGATCGATCCGATCTTATCGAGTTTGAGTTCAATGATTCACTTTGTTCAGCAGAAAAACCTGAACGATATGATCTCTAAAGAGATGGCGAGAGCGAAAGAGCAGGCGGAACGCGCCAATGAATCAAAGACCAATTTCTTGGCGATGATGAGCCATGAGATTCGCACACCGATGAATGGCATTGTAGGGATGTCGAACTTATTAATTGAGACGCCATTGACGCAACAGCAGCGCTATTTCGTCGATACCTTGCAACACTCCTCTACCGCGCTACTAAACATCATCAACGATGTGCTCGATTTGACCAAAATCGAGGCCGGTAAAATGACGCTCTCTAAACAAGTACTCAATGTGGCTGATCTTGTTCACGAATCCTTGAGCATCTTCACTGCCAAAGCAGCAGAAAAACAGTTGCGACTCCATTGTTATATCGATCCTCGTATGCCATGTGATATTGAACTCGATGCGGTCCGCTATAAACAAGTGATTATCAACTTAGTCGGCAATGCGGTGAAGTTTACTAAGCAAGGGCATATTTATGTTCGCTTGTATCAAGCGAAAGATGGCGAAGTCACGAATCTTGTCATGGAAGTGGAAGATACGGGGATCGGGATCCCAGAAGATCGCCATGAGGCTATCTTTGAAAACTTTACTCAGGTGGATAACTCGTATTCGCGCTCTTATCAAGGGACAGGCTTGGGCTTACCGGTATGTCGTAAATTGTTGCGATTGATGGATGGTGATATCACCATTCGTAGTGAAGAAAATAAAGGTACGACGTTTGTGTCTACTGTGCCTATCACCTTCACTGACTCACCACATACACTGTTTGATGGTTATGAACTGAGCGCAGAAGAAAAAGCGCAGCACGTTTGTTTGGTCTCAGAAGATAATTTACTCACCACTACATTAGCCGCATACCTCGATCGCCTGTCTGTCGCGTTTGTCAGTGTTACTGAGGGGACGCAAGTTGATACGCGAGATAGCGAACAGTTAACCTTGATGATTGATCAAGATAAGATGCAAAGTTGCCAACATTTAGTGGGTAAAGTCGCCAAGAGTGTCGCCATTAGCCATGATGGCCATCATGACACAGGCATGCAAACGCTGACATGCCCAATTAATTACAGCGAGTTGTATCGAGTATTGACTTCGAATGAGGCGGAGCTTGATGACAACCTTGCGGTAGTTGGGCAGTACGACAATATTCGCTTTGATTTAAATGTTCTGGTCGCGGAGGACCACTTAGTCAACCAAGACTTAATCGATATCATTCTCGCCAAGCTAGGTTGTAAACGCACATTGGCTGAGAACGGCAAAGAAGCGCTTGAACTGCATAAAAAAACACCTTTTGATATTATTTTAATGGATTGCCAAATGCCTGAAATGGATGGCTTTGAGGCAACGCGCCGTATTCGTGAGTTTGATAAGCACACACCGATTATTGCCGTGACCGCCAATGCGTTATCGGGGGACGCAGAGCGTTGCTTGGACGCAGGCATGAATGGGCATTTAGCCAAACCTTTCAGCAAAGATCAGTTAATTGAGTTGCTGATTCTCTATTCCAGCAACGATGCAGTTCATTATGACGATCCGCATGACACCGATGATGGGCTGGACTTAGCGGATTTAGATGAAAAGACGTTGACGGAAGGTGAGCACACTAGCGATTCTGACACAGACACAGACACAGACACAGACACAGACACAGACACAGACATAAATACAGGTATAGATCCTGACCCCGATCATCGTGTGAATGGAGCGGCAACCATGGAATCCAATGAGCCTCCCGTCGATATTGCTCATGTCAAAGAACAGGTGGGCGATAGCATGGATCTAGTGAAAATGATCCTTGATAAGTACGTGAATAATCAGACCAATGACTTAGAGAAAATGGAAGTGGCGTTCGATGAGCAAGATGTCGCTGCTGTTAAGAAGCTCGCTCATAAAATGAAAGGTGCGGCGGCGATGATTGGTGCAAAAACACTCTCGGGTATTTGTTTAGAACTTGAAAAGTCATCGTCGGAAGACACTGAAACACTCAAAACGTACTTACCGACAATTCGTGAACATACCCAAGCTATTGTTGAGCAGGTCTCTGGCCTACCGGAAACATCTTGATACATCCTGTCACGCTCGTTAGCATGGGCATAGTGTCAACTTAGATTAAAAATTAAAGACCAATCAAACACCTAGTGCTTGACTATTTAGTCGAGTACTAGGTTTTGTTGTGAGGAAAGGCAGATGAAAAAAAGTGCTGTGTTGGTTTGCGCCGCTACTTTGCTACTCAGTGGCTGTGGTGAAAAGGCGACCTCTGCACCATCAGAAACGCCAGCTCGACCCGCTAAGCTGTTGACGGTTGCTATCGGTCATGAAGGGATCACCCGTCAATTTCCCGCTCAGGTTGAAGCCGATGATAAAGCATTGCTTTCGTTTCGCGTGTCAGGCGTGATTGAGAGCATGCCGGTGAAAGCAGGTATGGATGTTAATCAAGGCGATATCTTAGCGGAGTTGGATGGTCAGCAATATCGTCTGCAGCTAGACAAGGCTAAGGCGCAATACCAACTGGCTCAGGTGCAGTTCAATCGCGCAGATCGTCTACACAATGACAAAGTCATATCCGAACAGCGCTTTGACGAAGCGCGCTCCGCCTTGAGTGAGGCTGCTGCTGGTTTAGAGCAAGCACAGGCGAATGTGAATTATACGCAGCTAAAAGCGCCTTATTCCGGCACTGTCTCTTTGCGCATGAAAGAAGTCAATGAGTTTGCCCGAGCTCAAGAGCCTATCCTCCACATTCAGTCGAAAGATATCATTAACGTCAGCTTTCAGTTACCTGAACGATACTTTCATTACTTTAGCCAACAAGCCAAGCAGCTCACGCCATTTGTAACGTTTGATGCGTATGGCGATCGTCGTTTTCCTGCCCAGTTTAAGGAGATGGATACAGAAGCGGACACGAAAACAGCGTCCTATCGGGTTACGGTGAGCTTAATGCGACCACAAGCGGTGAATGTATTGCCGGGCATGGCAGCGAAGGTGAGTGTCACTATACCGACAGATGCACAGACCTCCATTCCTGACTCAGCACTGATCACGAAAGGAGAAGACCTTGGTGTTTGGCGAGTTGATTCGCAAGGTGTTGTGTCTTTCACGCCCATTCGTTTGGAGGATGGCAAAGTGAGTGATGGCCTTGAAAATGGCGATGTGATTGTTGCGACCGGCGCGGGTGCGCTTCAAGAGGGCGATCGGGTACGAGCTTGGGTGAAGGAGCGTGGACTATGAAATCAGTCGTAAAACTCTTGGGTATCGGAGGCTGTTTGATGCTCCTCTCGGCGTGCCAGCCTGAGTCGACTCCTCGCGAGGTGGCAACGCCAGTTGTGACAACCTTTACGGTACACCATCAGCAACAAGATGAGCGCATTACCTTCCCCGCGGTAGCTGCTGCGGCAGACAAGGCAACGTTAGCGTTTCGGGTGCCTGGCGAGGTGCAGCAAATTAACGTAAAAGCGGGTGATCTGGTCAAGAAAGGCGATGTGCTGGCGCGACTTGAACCAACGGACTATCGCTTAGCGGTTGAGAACGCCAGTGCGCGCTTTGATGTCGCGGATGCTCAATATCGTCGCTCGGCACCTTTGGTCGAGCAGGGTATGCTGGCTCAATCACAATTTGACGAGCTAAAAGCACAGCGCGAAATTGCGCAAGCAGAGTTGGCGCTGGCGAAGCTACATTTATCCTACGTTGAGCTGAAAGCACCGGAAAATGGCGTTATCTCTCGTGTCAGCGTGGAGCCATTTGAAACCATTGCGCCGGGGCAAGCGATCATGAATATCCACGATGCCACACGTGCCGACATTCGCATTCAAGTCCCTGATATTTTGTTTAGTCGCAATGCCGGTGTAAATACGCAATCGGTGCAAACGCGATTGGTCCCCGAAGTGATTACCCAACAAGGCAATACCTTCAAGGCGTCGATCGACGAATATACCGCCGAGCCGGATCCGCAAAGCGGTGCCTTTGTGGTGACCTTAACGATGCCGATGCCAGAGCAACAATTTATTCTCGATGGTATGCCCGTTCAAGTCAGTATTTCTCGTCAAGGCTTGCAGTTAACCCGAACTGGGCTCTCTATACCGATAGAAGCGGTGTTTAACCAAGATGGTGACCCGCTTGATCGCGAGCACAGTTATGTGTGGCTCTTGAATGCAAAAGACAATACCGTGCACAAGCAACAGATTGAGATGGGGCGCATCCATGGTCACCGGATTGAAGTGGTTGAAGGATTGAAACAGGGCGATCGCATTGTTGTTGACGGCGCGAATCAACTGGCCGACGGACAAACCGTACAGCTCGCGTCAAAAGAGGAAAAGAGATCATGAAGCAAGGCGTGGCAGGCTATTTTATTCAAAATAAAGTCATCAGTTGGATGATTACGCTGATCTTTTTGATCGGGGGTACCATCGCTTTTTTGGGGCTAGGGCGCTTAGAGGATCCGGCCTTTACCATTAAAGACGCAATGGTCATCACCAGCTACCCTGGTGCAACGCCGCAGCAGGTTGAAGAAGAGGTCACTTATCGGCTCGAAAAAGCGGTTCAACAGCTTACCTATGTCGATGAAGTTCGCTCTATTTCCAGTCGTGGCCTTTCCCAGATCACGGTTAAAATGAAACCCAAATATCGTTCGGATGACCTTCCCCAGATATGGGATGAGCTACGCCGAAAAGTGAACGATGCTCGGGGACAACTCCCTCCCGGCGTGAACCCGCCGCAAGTGATGGATGACTTTGGTGATGTGTACGGGATTTTATTGGCGATAACCGGTGACGGATATAGCTACAGCGAGCTTAAAGACTATGTGGATTATTTGCGTCGTGAGCTTGAATTAGTCCAAGGGGTGGGCAAAGTACAAGTGACCGGTGCGCAACAGGAACAAGTCTTTATCGAAGTGTCGATTCAGCGCTTGAGCAGCTTGGGTATCTCTCCTAATACCTTATTTAACCTGCTGGCAACTCAAAACTTAGTGAGCAATGCGGGCGCTGTGCGAGTGGGGGATGAGTATATTCGTATTCATCCTACCGGCGAGTTCTCGTCTGTGGATGAGTTGGGCAATTTGATCCTCACCGAAGCGGGTTCACAAGGCCTGATTTATCTGCGCGACGTTGCGGATGTAAAACGGGGATACCAAGAAGTACCTAGCCAAGTCTTGTCGTATAACGGTAAGCAAGCACTGCAAGTTGGTATTTCTTTTGCCGATGGTGTCAATGTGGTTGAAGTTGGCCAGAACGTCGATAAACGTTTGGCGGAGCTCAATGATAATCAGCCGGTTGGTATTCAAGTGCATCATGTGTATAACCAGCCCGATGAAGTCGACAACTCGGTCAGCGGTTTTGTGTCTAGTCTCGGGCAAGCGGTGGCGATCGTTATCATCGTGTTGCTGTTTTTTATGGGACTACGCTCGGGCCTTTTAATTGGCTTGGTGTTGTTGCTAACTGTGCTGGGCACATTCGTGTTTATGCGCTACTTCGATATTAATTTACAGCGTGTTTCACTCGGTGCCTTGGTCATTGCGCTTGGTATGCTGGTAGACAACGCCATTGTGGTGGTTGAAGGTATATTAGTCGGCTTAAAGCGTGGCCGAACGCGAATGCAGGCCGCGCACGATATTGTCACTCAAACTAAGTGGCCCTTGTTGGGGGCGACCGTGATTGCGGTAACAGCGTTTGCGCCGATTGGCTTATCTGAAGATGCAACCGGTGAGTATTGCGGCACCTTGTTTACGGTTCTGCTGCTCTCCTTGATGCTCAGCTGGTTTACGGCCATTACGCTGACGCCCTTTTTTGCCAGCATGTTTTTCAAAGAAACCACCGTCTCCGAGGGTGATGAGCAATCGGACCCCTACAATGGCGTGCTATTTGTTATCTATAAACGATTCTTATCGTTTTGTATGCATCATGCCTATCTGACTCTACTAGTCATGGTCATTGCGCTGGGAGCTAGTATTTACGGGTTTAGCCATCTGAAACAATCCTTCTTTCCTGATTCGACCACACCGATGTTCATGGTGGATTTATGGCTGCCTGAAGGGACAGATATTCGGGCGACTCAGGGCACTTTGGATGATGTCTCAAGCTGGTTGAGTGAACAAGAGGGCGTGAGCTATGTATCGACCAGTGCTGGGAAAGGCTCTCAGCGCTTTATGTTGACCTATTCACCAGAGAAAACTTACGCCGCGTACGGTGAGCTGATCGTCCGTGTGGATGAGTATGCCCATGTAAAACCCACGATGGGACTGGTGCGTGCACATATTCAGCAGCAATATCCGAATGTTCAACTTAAGCTCAAACCGATCACTTTAGGGCCGGCTTCGGGGTCAAAAATTGAAGCGCGGATTATCGGACCTGAGCCGACGGAACTACGAGCTATTGCTAAGCAGGTAGAAGCGCGTCTTCATCAAGATCCAGACGCCGTCAATATTCGTCATGACTGGCGCGAACGCACCAAAGTGCTCGAACCTGAGTTTAACGAGAGCCAAGCGCGTCGCTACGGGATTACGAAAAAAGACGTGGACGACCTTTTGACCATGACCTTCAGTGGCAAACGTATTGGCGTGTATCGTGATGGCACCAATCTGATGCCCATTGTGGCCCGCTTGCCGGATGAGGAGCGCGTCAATATTAATACCCTCGAAGGGATGAAGATCTGGAGTCCTGTGCTGAAAGATTATATTCCTTTGCAACAGGTGATCCTTGACTATGACCTGCGTTGGGAAGACCCCATCATCATGCGTAAAAATCGCAAACGCATGCTAACAGTGATGGCTGATCCCGATCCGCTCGGTGGCGTCACGGCGGCAACGTTATTAACCCGTGTCCGCAGTGACATTGAGTCGATTCCTCTTCCAGAAGGCTACCGTATTGAATGGGGCGGTGAGCATGAGTCATCCACAGAAGCAAAAGAAGGGCTGTTTAGTATTATGCCTCTGGGTTACCTCTTTATGTTCTTGGTAACCATACTGCTATTTAACTCGGTGAAAGAGTCGTTAATTGTTTGGTTAACCGTGCCGCTTGCAGTTGTCGGGGTGACCACGGGTCTGCTCTTACTGAATACGCCGTTTGGCTTTATGGCATTACTCGGCTTCTTGAGCCTAAGTGGTATGCTGCTGAAAAATGGGATTGTATTGATTGACCAAATCAATATAGAAGTTGCCAGTGGCAAACAGCGCTACCAAGCGGTAGTGGACGCGGCAGTAAGTCGTGTTCGTCCGGTCTGTATGGCTGCAGTGACGACCATTTTAGGGATGCTGCCGTTGCTACCGGATGTATTTTTCCGCCCAATGGCAGTGACTATCATGTTTGGGTTGGGTTTTGCGACCGTGCTAACACTGATTGTGGTGCCTGTACTGTACCGGATTTTTTATCAAATCCATTATCACCGTAATGCCTGATACGACGAAGCACCGCAACCGCGGTGCTTTTTTATGTCAGTGTCTCAAATGTTGAGGTTGTGGATAACTACAGAACTATCCACAAAAACAGTTAATAACTCGGTGAATTACGTCGCTAAGGGGCATCAGAAGCGCGATAGTTAAATGTCAATATGCTGAGTAAGACTTTTTAGATCAGTCACAGTCAACAGGACGCTAAATGTAACTGTTTGATTGCCAAAAAGAGAGCGTAAGAGGTTGAGTTGGTATGGCAAAGCAGCTTACCGAAACGGTAAGGCTGCTTTACGATAAATAAAGAGAAACTAGCTGATTTGTTTGAGGGATAGGGTTAACTCGAAAGTGGCCATGGGCTCATCGCCATGAAGCGTGGGGCAGGTCGCCACAATGGTGACAGGCTGGTTGACACGCTCACCGGTTTCGATGGTATCGCGGATCATGGCTTGGATTTTTTGCCCATCGAGGCAGGTAAAAATCACATCGTCTTCTGGGCGCTTATGAAAATCTGCCGTGACTGCTTTGAAAGCGAGACTGATTTTAATCCCGTGTTGCTCGGCCATCGCCATGGCAAGAAAACCACCTGCCACATCGGCACCTACCGCTAGCGCGCCAAAATACATGCTGTTTAGGTGGTTTTTAGTCCGGCGTCCTAATGGGATTCTCATTTGTACGTGCTGATCGTCAATGGCAAGAATTTTGGGTCGACACCAACCAATCATGGGAACTTTGAGAAACCCAAACAGCGAAAGGTGCTGATTAGCACGAGCCAAAGGGGAAGAAAACATACACACTCCTTGTTAATCTGGTCATACCTGTTCAAGCTACTCGTTGCTACACTGCGGCGTCAACATTTCATTAACAACAATGCGGAGTGGGTAGCTAAGATTGAGGCTGTGGCAGTAAACCTTGATAATCAGCACGTGCAATAAGGGCAACGGTCTTGTTGTCGTTTATCTCTCCTGACGCAATGCGTGCTCTTGCCTCGGCCACGGTCATCAGACGGAGTTGGATAAATTCATCATCATCCAGATTCATTTCAGTCTGGGTGAGGCCAGAAGCCAGATAGAAGTGCTGAACTTCATCACAAAATCCGGGCACGGGGAGCGCAGAACCCAACGAGTGCCACGAAGTGGCTTGGTAGCCCGTTTCCTCTTCAAGCTCACGCTTTGCGCCTTCCAGCGAGCATTCATTACCCTCTAACGTCCCGGCGGGTGCTTCTAGCAACCATTGATTAACTGCGGGTCGAAATTGATTGAGCAATACAAGGCGACCATCCCCGAGTATGGGTAAAATGACCGCTGCGCCTGGATGACGAATCACATTATGCCGATGATTGCGTCCATCAGGCAATACGGTTTGTGCCTCTACCAACGACAAGCGTTTCCATTGGTGGTAAATCGTCTCTTTCATCCTATCCTCAACGCGTGTTGTACCCGTTTTTAGTGCAGTGTTTTGGTGTAAAGTATGGTAGCATTCGCGACCTTAAATGGCGCTAATGCGCGCTTTGTCATAGAAATACCATTGGAGTAATACCTTGCAATTTGACGATCTGGGATTAGATAGACGTTTACTGTCGCTCATTGCCCACCGTGGATTTGAAAAGCCAACCGATATCCAGCGACAGGCGATTCCTGTTGTTATGGCCGGGAAGGATCTGTTGGCCTCCTCAAAAACGGGCTCAGGGAAAACGCTGGCTTTTTTATTGCCGGCGATGCAGCGCGTGCTACGTACTAAAGCTCTCAGTCGTCGTGACCCACGTGTTTTGGTGCTCGCGCCAACACGAGAATTGGCAAAGCAAGTGTATGGGCAATTGCGTATGCTGACCAGTGGTACACCCCATAAAGCCGCATTGGTATTGGGGGGGGAAAACTTTAACGAACAAGCGAAAGTTTTCCGCCAATCACCCACTTTCGTTGTGGCCACACCTGGACGTCTTGCCGATCATCTTAAACAGCATCACTTGTCGTTAGCTGGATTGGAAATGCTGATCCTTGATGAAGCCGATCGTATGCTTGATCTTGGCTTCAAGGCGCAATTAGATGCCATTAATGAGCAAGCCAACCATCGTTTACGCCAAACGCTCATGTTTTCTGCGACGCTGGACCATCAGCAAGTGACAGACATGGCTGCAGGGTTGCTTAAGTCCCCCAAACGCATTGCGGCGGGAGAAACGCATACGCTACATAGTGACATTGAACAGCATTTTGTACTGAGTGATCATCTTGATCACAAGCATGCGCTATTGGATCACTTAATGGAAGCCAATACGCACAAACAGGTGATGGTCTTTACCGCAACGCGCGCAGACACTGAGCGTCTCGCAGAGCGGTTCAATCAAGCCGGCTATAAAGCTATTGCCTTGAGCGGTGAGCTCAACCAGTCATCTCGTAATCGCATTATGGATGAATTTGAGCGCGGCATTCATGATGTGTTGGTCACTACGGATGTAGCATCTCGGGGGCTGGACTTGCTTAACGTTTCTATGGTGATCAACTTTGATTTACCGAAGCATGCGGAAGAATATATTCACCGTGTGGGGCGTACAGGGCGAGCTGGGCATCAAGGTTTGGCTTACTCATTGGTTGGCCCGAAAGACTGGCGAAGCTTTAAGAATATTGAAGCGTTTTTGCGTTTGAGCTTATCTTTCACTGCGATTGAGGGCCTAACGGGTAAATTTAAAGGCTTCAAAGAGAAAAAGTCGGCTAAACCTCAGTCGAAAGGGCCTGCGAAACGTAAAAAGCCAACTCAAAAGGCGAAGCCGAAAGCGCCCAAGAAACGCGATAAGAGCTTTTATAACAATGTGCCTGCTGGCGATACGCCCATGATGCGGAAAAAACCTAAACCAGAATAGGGCAAAATACCGTTTATCGAATAAAAGGAGGGGTATCCCTCCTTTGTTTTATCTATTATGTCGGCGGCTAGCTACCATCAGGAAGATATTCGCTGTATATCACTAAATTTTGTACACCAATGAAACTTTGTTTTGCTTAACGCTATGATGCCCAAAAATCTCACTTTTCTTTGGTGAAACTGTGCTTTTTTGCAGCAATTTAATTACATATTACGTACACTGTGCAGCAATCGTTGCTTGATGGTTAAGCAAATGCGGGTTGGAGTGTGCGGTGGACGGCTGCATACAAGATTCATTGACTATTAATAGGAAACGCTGTGGAAACTGCATTGGTCGTTGCTTTTATCACTGCTGCTGCGTGGATTGTGCGCCGCGAACGTGCCGCGCAATAAGCGCCTCACGAGATAACTTGCTGACTAGGCCCTTTAAAACCTCATTCTGTCAGTAAAAAAGCCTTCTCTTTTGAGAAGGCTTTGTTATTTATCGCGCACTGAACAGGCGCGTACTGAAGAGGGAAGTGAGGTTAGTTGTCGTAGTAATCGCCGTCTGCTACCTCATGAAAATCTTCAACTTGGCTCGCGGCTTTAAAATCCGCAGCCGGTTTTGTAAGCCGTCGACGTAACATCGACACTTGCTCTTCCAAGCGATGTGCGGTTTCGATATTACCTTCTTGATAGGCCTCTTGAATTTTTCTTTCAAATTCATCAATACGTTGAGTCATCACCATCGTTTTACCCTCCGACAGTTCCCACGCACAATGACGGCGAACGTCCTGACATGGGTTTTATCACCACGCACACAAGACACACACCACCTTCATAGGTGGCATACGTATCTCACATAAAGTTAGTTTAATATAGCGATAAAGCCAGTGAGAGAGGTCACACTGACACGGTCACCCAGAATAGGAAAGAATAGGGTGGATGACCGTGGCCTATTAATACAGGTATCTGACTGAAAAAATCAACCTATTTTCTTCAAGACCGTTTGCCCGCCACGTCGCACCCAGTGAAAGTGTCTCTGTTGAATGAAAGCGACCGCCAAACTCGACAATGCTCTTGCTGTCATCTTTGTCGAAAATAATCGAGCCTATGTATGTGTCTGCTTCAAAAGATGGAGCTAACCATGCTCTAAGTCCCCCGCCTATAACCGTCGTCAATTCACCTGTCTCATAGTGGGGCGCTTCGGGGCGTTTTAGCCAAGCTCCTTCAATTTCTCCGTAGATATCGACAAAGTCATTGATGGGAGCATGAAAACCAGCTCCGACAGAGGAAAACCAGTCGCCTTCAAACTGTGAGTCACCTCTCGCGACAAGATGAGCGCCGTCAGCGATTACGAATTTGGTCGAAGCGCCTAACCCTCCGGGGTTTGAGAGGACGTCAAATTGAAGGTAGTTATAGTTAAAATTCGTCGCTCCTGCTGCTGATGAGAACAGCAGCGCTGATATGAAGCCAAACTTAGTTAGATAGTGCACTAGGTTACTCCTTAATAATTAGGGCCTAGTTTAAAGAACATAGATCGTACTGTGCAACTTTGGTTTATCAGGTTGTTAGTTCGACATGTGATTTTAGGTTAAATTGAAACTGCAAGTTTAATCCTAAAATTTTCTATGTTTTTTTCGTAAAAAAATATTTGCACCGTCGCGGTGTTCACGTTAGCGTAAAGGCTCATGAAGAAAAAGCAGCCCGATGAAGCTGCATGCAAGCACAGGATCAAGCCCATGAGTGTACACCCGACAGATGATGTAAGAATTCAACAAATCAAAGAGTTGCTGCCACCGATCGCTGTACTAGAAAAATTCCCCGCCACAGAGATAGCAGAGAAGACCGTGGTCGACGCACGTCAATCCATTCATCATATTTTGAATGATGAAGACGATAGATTGGTGGTCGTAGTCGGCCCTTGCTCCATTCACGACCCAAATGCTGCCAAAGAATATGCCAGCAAGCTCAAAGCTCTCCGAGAAGAGCTTAATGACGATTTGGAAGTGGTGATGCGCGTTTATTTTGAAAAGCCGCGCACGACGGTGGGTTGGAAAGGCCTGATTAATGACCCTTATCTAGACAACAGTTTCAAGATTAACGATGGCCTGCGTTTAGGAAGAGAACTCCTCCTTGATATTGCCAATATGGGCCTACCGGCGGCAGGCGAATTCCTCGATATGATCACGCCGCAATACATGGCCGATTTAATCAGTTGGGGCGCCATTGGCGCGCGTACCACTGAGTCTCAAGTGCACCGTGAGTTGGCATCAGGCTTGTCGTGCCCGGTTGGTTTTAAGAACGGTACGGATGGCAATATTAAGATTGCGACGGATGCCATTCGTTCAGCAAGCGCGCCGCATCAGTTCTTATCGGTAACCAAATACGGCCATTCTGCCATCGTTGCAACGGCAGGGAACGATGATTGCCACCTGATCCTTCGCGGCGGCAAGGCGCCTAACTACAGCGCAACAGATGTTGATCAGATCTGTTCATCGCTTGCAGGTGCCGGGTTGCGCCAAAAAGTAATGATCGACTTTAGCCATGCGAACAGCAGCAAGCAATATCAAAAGCAAAAAGAGGTTTGCAACGATGTAGCAGGGCAAATTGCTGGCGGCAATGACGCAATCTTTGGCGTCATGATTGAAAGTCATCTGATTGAGGGGCGCCAAGATCTGATTGAAGGCCAGTCTCTCACTTATGGACAAAGCATCACTGATGGGTGCATTGGCTGGGAAGACACCGAACTAACTTTGCGTCAGCTAGCGGACGCTGTGAGAGCCAGACGAGGCGCAAAACAGCAGCGTAAGCGTGCTTAAAAAAGAAAAGGGCCAGCGTACAATGCAGGCCCTTACTATCGTGCGACAGTCTTACTGTGTGAACATTACTGCGCTTGAAAGATAGATTGAAACTCGCGCTTGAGCGCGGGTTTTAAACGCGCCTGTTTTAATTGCTTGGATAAGTCTTTAACGCAACGTTTAAGCACATCGTCCAGTACCTGCGCTTTGTAGTTCTCTTGATCGTCCTCGGACATGTCATCGAGTTTGACGTTTTGCAGTTCGTTGAGCGTATCAATCCCGACATAACTTTGGCTGATTGCTACCAAAGCATGAAACTGATCGAAGCTGTCGAGCACATTTTGCGCACTAGCAGGGAGCTTTTCCCATGCTTCGCGAACACTAGGCTCTGCCGCGTCATGGACGGAGGCGATCATCGTGTACATGGCCTCAGGGGCGTTTTCATAGCGAATCACGCTTTGCAGCTCTGGGGAAAACTCATCAAAACTCACATTGGTACTGCTGGTATCGGACATGCACCGACTCTCCTTCACTTTTTATACTAAGCCCACGTCGTTATGAGCGACTTGCGGCTTTTCGGTCTTTCTTTTCGTTATTCTCTGTACGCTCACTGCGTGTTTGGTCGTCGAGTGGCACGACGGTATCGGTGGCTAAGGTGGCTCGGTTTTCACCTGCGAGTAAACCGCCTTTCTCAATTGTGAGTTGCTCGGTGTTGAGCACGCCTTTCATTTTACCTTGCGACAGAATGTCAATCGCATCGGCTTCGCATTGTCCTTCAACTAAACCGTTAATCGTAATATGCTTGGCATGAATCGTACCACGGAAGTGTCCGGTTGCTGAGATAACCACGGCATTAGCCTGAGTGATATTGCCTTCACCAAAGCCATCAATTTGGATATCTCCGTCAAGCTCAATGTCACCAACAACCTTGCAGTTTTTCGCCACGATTGACAAACCAAGGTTACGGTTTGGGGTTGAACGAAACAGGCCCATAGTTTGTACTCCACAATCCATTTCCTACCAGTATATCATCTGGTGTCAGGCTATGTGTTGCGATCTTTTCACTCAAGCCTGACTAACATGTGATCCTGATACCAGTCTGTGTGCCTGTTTGTGCCGAATTATTCAGCACTTAGTTGGAGCGCAATTGCTCGGCTATGCCCAACTTGCTATAACACGATTATTATCTCGATGAGGACATGGATCATGTCAATGCTATTAACGCCCTATCAACAACGTGTCATCGGTTGTTTGCTTGAAAAAGAAGTGACCACGCCTGATTACTATCCACTGACCTTAAATGCACTCACGACGGCAGTGAATCAAAAGAGTAATAGAGAGCCTGTCTATACGCTCACCGACGCCGATGTGTTAGACGTCGTGAATGCGCTTATCGATGCACGTCTTATCAGCCCACAGGAAGGGATGGGGAGCCGTGTCTGCAAGTACCAGCATCGTTTCTGTAATACGCCTTTCGGTAATTTGACGTTTACGGATCAAGAAAAAGCGATTATTTGCGTGCTGTTGTTACGTGGCCCACAGACTGCGGGTGAGCTGCGCACAAGAACGCAAAGGTTATGTGAATTTGCCGATATGCAGCAAGTAGAAAGCACGCTGAGTGCCATGATAGAGGCCGAATGGATTATGAAGCTAGCACGTGAGCCGGGTAAACGGGAATCGCGCTACATCCATTTATTTGGTGAATCAACCGAAGCGAGCGCTGAAAGCGAAATGAGACCCGAAACAGAAATGCTAGAGCTAAGCGCAGATAACGCCGCGGAGCCAACCCCATCTCACGGGACGCAGCATACATTAGAAGCTCGGGTTGATGTGCTTGAGCAAGAGGTCGCCAGCCTGCGTGAGGCATTAAACGCGCTATTATCGAAATAAGAGAGATGAGCGAGTCGTGGTTCGTTTACTTGGTTCGTACGCGGCATAATGCTTTGTATTGTGGCGTATCGACGGATGTTGAGCGCCGCTTTCAGCAGCACCTCAGTGGCAAAGGTGCGCGTGCGTTGCGAGGGAAAGGGCCACTTTCTCTGGTGTGGCAATCTCCTGCAATGAGCAAACAAGCCGCTATGCAGTTGGAATATCGGATTAAACAGTGGCCCAAGCAGCGTAAAGAAGCATTATGTCTGGGAGATAACGACGTCCAGTGGTGGGAGTAGTGACGCGTGTACACGTCGGTTACTTGGCTATGAGCTCGAATAGCGTTGGTACGGAGTATGTTGTTTTAACAAGGTAAGGAGTTGATCGACGCCCATGGCGGGATAGTACAAGTGACCTTGGATATAACGACAGCCGATTTGGGCTAAGTAGTCCTTCTGGGCTTGATGTTCGACGCCCTCTGCGACCACTTTCAAGCCTAAGAGATCCGCCATACCGATCACGGCTTGGCAAATCACTGCATCGTCTTTGCATTCGGGGAGTTGGTCGATAAAGCTGCGATCAATTTTAACCGTATCGACAGGGAAATGTTTCAAATAGGCCAGTGATGAATAGCCGGTGCCAAAATCATCAATCGCTAGTGATATACCCGCTTCGGTGAGTGTGTGCAGTGTCTGTTGATTTTGTTCCAAATTTTCAATAAACACTTGCTCGGTCAATTCGATTTGCACGCGCTCTGCTGGCACTTGGTGGCGTTCGATGGCCTGTAAAATCGTATCAGCTAGAAAACTGTCTTGAAATTCATGCCCAGAGACATTGATAGCAAGCATCGGCGGTGCGCAGCCCTCGGTGAGTAGCATGGCATAATGCTCTAGCGCTTTGTTAATGATCCAATTCCCCAGTTGCTGCATCAACCCTGTATCTTCAGCAGTACGGACGATGGTGTCAGGCGAAATGATAGTCCCCCCTTCATCTTGCCAGCGGACTAAGGCTTCAATGCCGACGATACGCTGCGTTTTTAAATCAACCTGAGGCTGAAAATGCAGCATCAATTCATTGCCTTGGATGGCTTTGCGAATGGTGTATTCGATGTCGCGCTTTTGCTGAAGGTGGTCACGCATCGCCATTTGAAATACGACCACACGGTGGTGCACGAGTTGTCGTGCTCGATGCGCAGCGGTATCGGCGTGGCGTAGTAATTCATGAGCCGGCATAGATGTGTCATAGCGATACGCCACACCAATCGCGCAGCTAGGTAAAACAGTCACTCCTTGAGCGTGGCACTCTTTCCCTACAGTTAAACGTACCTGCTTGGCGTGTACCTCGGCTTCTAACGGCGATAGATCGGTGCGCAGCATGACAAAATGTTCATCACTGGTTCTGGCTAAATAAGCTTGTGGAGGCAATAGATTTTGTAAGCGTTTGGCGACGGTAGTTAATACGTCATCGTGAATGCGGTAGCCATGAAGATCATTGATTTCCTTAATATTATCAATGTCGATACAAATCAGCGACAGCGTACGCGTTGCCGAGAGCGTCTTATTAATGGTGTGCTGAATGTGATTAAGCAGTGCATGGCGATTTGGCAGATAGGTCAGGGGATCATGATTAGCAATAAAATGCAGCTGATTTTCAACGTCTTTGCGTTGAGCGATTTCATTTTGCAGTCGAGCAATCGTCGCTTGTTCAGCTTTTCTCGCCATCAAATTGATTTCAATTAAATACAAGGCGATACCCACTAAGATCGTGACGACCAACCCAGAAATGTAAATGAGCATTGGCAAAGATAAAAAGTGTTCTGAGTCAGGGGTGTTCCACAATGTGACGATAAATTCCGGGCTGGCGCCGGTTAGTGTGAGCCCAACTTGTCCTTTTGCTGCTTCATTGGGCGGTATGTCCCCGAATACAACGTGCCCATCACTTGCAGCGTAGAGCGTCAGCTTCTGAAATGTATCAAGATAATCGGCTGCTAGGTGACTGATATGTTCAGCAACATCCACAGTGCCACCGAGGAAATAATCAGGAGTAGTCCGATTTTTCGTATAGATAGGGTGCGCAATATGCCAGTTATGAAGCGACTCTACATCCATATGAGAAAGCTGAGCGTTACCGTCTCCGACAACGTCAAACGGGAATTGCTCGGGCTTTTCTGCATCACTTTGGGGGTAATGCCAACGAATTGTCCGATCAGGCTCAGCCCAGAATAGGGCTTGAAAATGAACGTCATTTCCCTGATGAGCCTGCACTAATGCTTGCCATGTCGAGTACGTTGAAGGGATGTTTGTTTCTATCTCGCTGGCAAGCACACTGAGTTCATTCAGGTGAGCATTCATGTGACGCGTTAACGCGTCAGAAAAGGATTTTGCTTCGACGCTTAACAGCTGCTCGGTGCGCAGTCGTTGTTGTTCTTGTGCGGTGTTAAATAAGGAAAAAGTGGCAATCAGGATAGCAAAGCAGATCATCGCAATCACGAGTATAGCGCGGCCGCGAGGTCGAAATGGGCGCTTCGCAATGGAGAGACGGTCATCGATGTTTAGTGTCGTTCTCTGTAAGGGCATGGTCGTGAGAGCTATGTCATGATGGCTTCAAGTGTATGTGACGCGAGTGACTCAAATCGTATCAATAGTGAGACAAATATGAGACTCCCTCTTTGATGAGGGATAGGTAAAGCGTAGCAGCTGTTAAGGGTACTGCGTGAGGACACATCAAGAACCAGAGCAAACTTGTACAAATAAAAAATATTGTACAAAAGTGATCCTTCGCCTACATTGAGTTGTACAACAAAATATAAATGTACAACTCTGCGGCTCATGCCGCTTGATAAGAAGAGGTGAAGCATGTCGTTTCCAGTTGGTGTTAGCGCATGTGTGATTGGTGAAAAGGTGCGTTTTGATAGCGGTCATAAACGCAGTCCATTTGTGACTAAAGAGCTCGCTCCCTATGTCAATTTTGTCCCCGTTTGTCCGGAAGTCGCGATTGGCTTACCGGTGCCAAGACCGACAATTCGTTTACTAGACAAAGGGAATGTGGGCGATATTCGTTTGGTTGAGACCAAAGACGCCAGCAAAGATCACACCGAAAGAATGGTGGCCTTTAGTGAACGAAAAGCGAATGAATTGGCCCATAAAGCACTGCGCGGCTATATCGTTTGTGCCAAGTCGCCCACTTGTGGCATGGAGCGTGTCAAAGTCTACCGTGAAAATGGCTACACCTCTGATATCTCTGGGGTAGGGCTGTATACCCAAGCATTGATGGATCGTATGCCGTGGCTCCCGATTGAAGAAGATGGCCGATTGAACGACCCCGTCCTGCGTGAGAATTTTGTATTTCGGTTATTTGCGTTAGACGATTTATATCGCAGTGTCGAAAGTGGCGTGACAAGAAAAGCGCTGGTCGCATTCCACTCGCGGTATAAATTAGTGTTGATGGCGCACTCGCCTGAGCGTTACCGAGTGCTGGGACGTTTTATGGCGAACATCGCGGAGTACGATATTGATGATTTCTTCCACCAGTATCGCACGCAGTTTATGCAGTCGTTGGCTATCCGTGCGACACGAAAAAAGCACACCAATGTGCTAATGCACCTGCAAGGCTATTTTAAGAACAACCTCGATAAGAGCCAAAAAGCGGAGCTGACTCATCTTATTCATGCTTACCGTCAAGGCACTATGCCATTGTTAGCGCCGTTGACCCTCATTGCTCACCATTTGCACAACCACCCAGATGATTACCTTGCTAGTCAAGCGTATCTGAAGCCGTATCCAGATGCCTTAAGGTTACGTTATGGACTCTAATCCCGAAAGCACGCTGACGATCAGCCAAGTCGCTGATCGTACCGGCGTTAATCCAGTGACATTGCGCGCATGGCAACGCCGTTATGGCTTGCTGTCTCCGGCCAGAACACCGAAAGGTCATCGTCTTTACAGTGATGAAGACGTCGCCATGATTGGCCGGATCTTACGCTGGCTCGACAAAGGTGTCCCGATCAGCAAAGTGAAACCGTTACTGTCGCAAACCGAGACCCAAATAGATAGCGAAGATGACACGTTAGCCCGTGAGCTGATGAAGTTGATTCATGACTTATCACTGAAAAAACTCGGCCAGCACGTTGACACCTTATTAAAAGAATATCCGTTTTATTGGCTCATCGAACACGTCTTTACGCCGCTTGATACGTGGTTGAATGAGGAGCAAAGTGCCATCAGTTCTCTGCAGAAAGATATGTGGCGCAGTACGGTGATCGAAAAATGCCAAGCGGCAATGTTGGCGAACGCAAAGCGCAACAGTAAGTTCCCTTGTTGGTTAGTGACACTTACTGACACAGAAGATTATCAGCGCACCATGATGGCGATGCGTCTGAATGAGAAAGGTTACAACGTCACTATCTTGCGTGAGCCACATTCCCAACTTGGCCTTATCCTCGAAGTGATGCGAGAGCAAAAGATCCCCACGCTCGCAGTGATGGCTGCGCACCGCCTCGATCGTTCCCAGCTTAATCAGCTTCGGCAGTGTTACGCACAATCTGACATTCACATTGTGAGCCAGCCATTTATTTGCTCCGTACATGGAGACGAGCTAAAAGAACTCAAGGAGAACAATCCGTTATGCATTTAGTTTGGTTTCGACGCGATCTGCGCTGCCTCGACAATCGTGCACTGCATGCAGCGTGCGAAGCAAACGAGCCTGTTGTGGGCCTTTTTGTGGAAACACCGGACCAATGGGCTGCCCACCATATGGCCCCGATTCAGGCGGGATTGATTGAAGCAAGGCTTAAGGCGCTGCGTGACGAACTCGGAGCACTTAACATTCCGCTGCTGGTGACACGAGCCGCTGACTATAAGAAGGCGTCTGAAACGGTCGCAACCCTTGCGAATTCGCTGAATATCAACGCCGTGTTTGTGAATCGTGAATACGAGCTGAATGAGCAAAATCGCGATCGCCAAGCACAGCAACAAGTGGAGGCGCAGGGCATTGATTGGTACGCCTACCATGACCGTAATCTGTTTGCGCCCGGCACGATTCGTTCTGGTAAAGGCGACGCGTATAAAGTCTTTACCCCATTTAAAAAAGCCTGTCTACGTGCATTAGAAGGCATGGATCAGTCACCGCTTAAGGCACCAGTCCCACGTGCTGACGATAAGCGGTTAGCCGCTATTTTTGCTTCTCTTGAGCCGATTGAATTTGACTATCCAACCAAGTCCGTCTCCGCATGGCCGACCACGGAAAAAGCCATCTTAGATAAGTTACGCACTTATTGCCGTGAACAAGCGGCTGATTACAAGACGCACCGGGATTTCCCTGCCATTGAGGGCACCAGTCAGCTGTCACCGTATCTTGCCATTGGCGCATTGTCCCCTCGCCAATGCCTAGCGCGATTGCAATCTGAGCATCCGAACTGGCGCGAGCCTGATTCAGGCGCAGCAACTTGGTTGTCAGAGCTAATCTGGCGCGATTTCTATCAAGAAGTGAGTGCCCAAAACCCCAGTATTAGCAAAAAGCATTGCTTTTTAGAGTGGGGAGAGTCTGTGGTGTGGGATAACGACAACGCTCGCTTTGAGGCGTGGAAAGCGGGTAAAACCGGCTTTCCGATTGTGGATGCTGCGATGCAGCAATTGAACACTACCGGATGGATGCATAACCGCCTGCGGATGATAGTGGCAAGCTTTTTAACCAAGGACTTGCTCATCGATTGGCGTTGGGGGGAGGACTACTTTATGTCCAAGCTGATTGACGGCGACTTTGCGTCCAATAACGGTGGTTGGCAATGGTCAGCGTCAGTTGGCACCGATGCACAGCCTTACTTTCGAATTTTTAATCCGACAACCCAAGGGGAGCGCTTCGACAGTGATGGCCGCTTCATACGTCGTTGGTTACCGGCACTAAAAGAGGTGCCTGGTAAGCAAATCCATCAACCTTGGTCGTGGGCAGAAAAGTATGCGCAGTCATTAGATTACCCCAAACCGATAGTTGATCATGCCAAGCAGCGCAAACAGGCATTGGCGATTTTTGAGGCGGCCAAAAATC